>JANOUN010000226.1:0-10547 GCA_031416875.1 Planctomycetota bacterium
GCCGGAACTGCGCTGCGCTTGGTCCGGCCTACAGACTGCTTACTTTTCAATCATGTAGCAGATGGGTCAAGTTTCAGGTGCGCTGGCGGAACAATCGTTTGCAGGATGGACATTCATGTCCGTCGCATGGCCATGAAACACTGTTGAAGCAAAGGTTATTGTGCCTTGATAGCCGTTCAACCATGCGAAGCTGCGTGGCCAGGACCTCGGACATGAATGTCCAAGCTACAGGAATGACACGGGAAGGAAACAGCGATGAGCTACAAACAACTGTTTCTCCTGATCCTCACCATCTGGTCGGCGGAACTGTTTACCCGGCTGCTCTTTGATACGCTCATCCAGCCGCAGATGGAATATATGACGTACTACCTTGAATCCGACAAGGAAGGCACATTCAAGGGCGCGTACATCGCGAAACTTGGAGATCGTGGCTGGCAAATGGTCAGCGCGGTGCCGAATCCAGAGAACAAGGAAGAGATGATCCTGTTTTTCCAGAGACGCACACTGATCTCAAGTGGTCATTGACGGTTGGTTGCTGGCGAGCCGCATGCGTCAGCTTGCGGGCACGTTGAGAATGACACGCAAATCCGACGGATGGGGTCGATCCGTCCGATGATCGTGCCCCGCGGTGATGCCGCTACCGTGGATGAAACTCGTTCCAGCGTCGCCAGGCGTAGCTCCATTCCATCCACATTCGCATCATGGACCACAACACGCGCATGCGTTCGAGCTGATCGGCTGGCAGACGCGTTTGCAGTGCTTGTGCTTCGCGAGCAGCCATGTCCAGGCCCCAGCGTCGGGCGAGAAGTCGGCAGAGACTGTCGGCCGACAGGTCCGTGACGGAGCTTTCTTCGTCAAAGCCATCAAACACCCCGACATTGCTGTCATCGGCAATCATGCCTGCCTGTTCAGCCGCCACAAACAATTCAAACAACTGCGAACGTGACGGATCGACCTCCAGTGGCTTCGTCTTTTCGATGGCATCCAGCACCAGCCGTTCGACACCATTGACAATGTGGGTGGCCAGAGACGGCGTCGACGCATGTCCGCCTGGCGGAGTGTCGTTGTCAGCATCGGCGGAAAAAGTATGATCTGAGACAGGCATGTGAATTGACGTTCGTCGAGAATCTGCGGGGCCGGAAACTGTGACTTCCCCTCACGCTTTGCGGGAATCCCCTGTATACTTAAACCAGGCTGCCAAAACAAATGACATCATTCTGAGCATCATTTCATTCATGCACCAATCGTGGACAAATTTTCTGCTGCAATATGTCGTGAAAGTCGGCATTCTGTGGGCGTTCTGCGATGCGATCTGTTTCGCTCAGCAGCGCCCGGATGCGGAACTTCCCGCAATGCAGAAACATGGACTGCCGGAAGTACTTTCCCAGCAACTGTTTCGTGACCGACAGATCGAATTGCTTCTGCGATCCGCGGAATCGGGGCGAGATCGCGGCAATGCCGAACTGATGCGTGAATCTCTGCTGCCGATTTTTGCCCATCCGTACGATGTGTTCGAGTTGAATTCAGAGTCGCAATCAGCCATCAGCCTCCAGACCCGCGCCCGGTTGTTGCTCATGCAGAGTTCCCGGGAATTGCAGCAGGCCTGGGTAGATGCGAACCGTGTGATCGCCGAACAGGAACTGGAATCAGCGATCCGCCGCGGCGGTCGCCTCGAAACGGCACGTGTGGCGAGCGCGTTTCCGCTGACCGCAGCGGGTCTCCAGGCGCAAGTGATTGATCTGACGTGCGAACTGCTCAAAGGCGACTCACATCAGGTTGCCGTGCAGGTTCGTCAGCTGGAAGAAATGTACTCCGGAACAGTGCTGCATGCTGAACTACAACAACAATTGCGTCCAATCAATGAGAAGCTGACCGGTTTGAATACCAGTGACGAAGCATCGCACGCCGCGCTGTTGTCATTTTCAGCCTCCGCATCAAGCGGCACAATTGCACCACCGTGGCCGCAGCCGCTGTGGACGTGGCGCGAAGAGGTCTGGAGTTTTCCCGGTGCGCCTCAACCGGACGCTGGAATTCTGTTGTCGGCGTTTGATCCCGCAGCTGAAAACCGCATCGATAGTTTCAGCAACTGGAGACCAGTTTTCTGGAACGACAGTATTGTGATCCGCACACCGTTTCGCATCATCGCGCTGGATCGGGTAAGTGGTCGGGAACAATGGTCAGTTCCCACCGACACTTTCAAGCTCCAATTGGGCTCAGCATACGATGAACTGGAAGACGCCACGCAACGACCGATGAACGAATCAAACTCATCTCTCGATGCAGTGGCACCAATTTATGGGATGCCGGAGTTTGGACTCATGGCCTCTGACAGTGATTTCCTGTACTTCATCGACCGATTTTCCTTTTTCAGCGGCACAGACCCGTTTCTGGACAATTCCGTGGGGCGAGTAATCCGAAATCAGAATGGGTTTCAAATTATTGAAGAAGACAATGAGGTTGGTCGTAAACCCGTGGCCAGCCGACTGGTTGCCCTCCGAGGTGCTCAAGGTGCCGTTCCGATCGTCGCATGGCAAGTCGGGGACGGAAAAGCTTTTCAATATGGTCCTGTCGCCCGAGTTGATGCGATTGAGTCATCATCCCCTGCGCGATCGTCTGATGCATATGACAAGGAGACGGATGCCTCGGGGGTTTCAAGTGACACGACGGAAGTCTCGGATCAGACGTGGTCGGGGCACCGATTTCTCGCACCTCCAACAGGCCAGGGAATTCGGCTCTTTGTGCTGACGCAGAATGACACTCAGGTCTTCCTGAACTGCCTGCAACGGAATACGGGCTCGCTGCTTTGGCGGCAACCGCTCGCGTACACCGATGAAAACGCTCCCGCATTTCCCGACAAGTCGGTCTTCATCAAACGCACGAGCACTTGTGTAATCAGTGGCGAGACAATTGTGTGCAGTCTGGCTGACGGAATGCTGATCGGCGTGCGCGCAATCGATGGCACGCTGCAGTGGGCAACGGCGATTCGGGATGAAGTGTCGCTCACGCCAGAGATCCGGTTTGGCTGGCAAATGCCGTCTGACGAGACATCGATTTCATCTCCGTCAATCCTGGTGCCGTGCGTTTCCGACGGAATCGTCGTCTGCAGTAATCATGCGTCTGTTTCACTGCATGGCCTGTCGCTGGAGAATGGTGAGATTCTGTGGAAGTGCTCGCGCCGTGCGTTTGGTGCCGGAGAAGTCGGCGGTAGTCCGGACTATTATGTCGTTGGGATTTGTGACCGTCAGGTGATTCTGGTCGGCGATCGTCATTGCCGCAGCGTGGATTTGAAAACCGGTGACCAAAACTGGGTCGTGCAGATTCCAGCGGCCAGTGGACGCGCCGAATGTCGCGGTGACCGTTGCATAATTCCCCTGCGTTACGGTCAGGCGCTGACGGTGAATCTGTCGAACGGCACATTGATACCCCCGTCAATCGTCGATGCACCGGAAAACTCGATGGACCAGTACGGATCTGTCGTGAGCGATGATGAATTGATCTGCGTCTCGACGCCAACCTGCCTCGCCGTGTATCCCCGCGTCGATGCACTCCTGAAGAACACCGATCAGTTACCGGCGTTGACTGCGAATCCGACAAAGCGAATTCTGATTCAAGCTCAGGCACATCTGATCAACGGAGATGTTGATGGCTCGCTGGCGTTGCTCCGGGAAGCCGTGACCTTGCCGGACTCAGACACACCACCGGTGCGACAGATCGATGAGTTTCTCGCAGAACTCATGCTGCAGCAATGGGGACTGGCGATCGGAGCCAGCTGGGAGGCATTGCGAAGCCTGCCGCCGGAACAATTTGTCTTGCCGGGCGGAGAGATTCCTCGCGACGCTGAGCTCTTGTCGCGATTGAAGCTGCCGACAGACCTGGAACTGCGAGCGAACGTGTTTCAACTGCTGGCAGAAACCTCGCCGGACGTCCGGTCACGCGGACTGGCGGAGCTTAAACAGAATCGTGACTGGAATAAATCAATCCGACTCACAAACCAGTGGAATGTTCGACCGGAATTGCTGTTCGACGAGCCTTCCCTCAATTTGCCGAGCGGCACTCCTGCACTCGAAAAACTATCAAATCAGGAACTGCGGCAACTTGTCGGTCACACCTTGCAGCATCCAGACACGATGACGGATGATGCGTCGCGTCAACAACTCGCAAATCGTCTGATCAGTCGCCGTGAATTTGCCGCCGCCGAGCTGTTCCTGATCCATTGGTGCGAGGTTTCAGCGAATACAGATCAGACTTCGCACGGGCAGGCATTCGATTTCCTGCAACAGCTGCGGACACTTCGGGACACCAACGTGTACCGAAGCCGACCAGTGCAGACTGATGAAAATTCCGAGGATTTGAATCGCGTCATGATGACGGGAGAATCACCAAAGAGCGGAATCACGTCACGGGCATCAGCGCCGCTCTCATTTGAGCTGTCGCCGTTTATTCGACAGCCCGACGCAGATTTCGAAGCGACTCAGCGCCAAGTCTGGTCCGATCCGCTTCCAAAGCATTCCGGGATGAACACGTATCTGTCGAGCGACACCGATACTTCTGCAAAGCTGATTTCCATTGATCCGCTGGATGGATCTGTTCGAGATCAGATCGCCTTGCCGTTTCCGATCAACCATACGGCCGGTCGTTTCGTCCCATTGGCGGATGGTGATCTCACTCCGGGAATGTTCCCGGTCTGCAGTACCGACGAAATTGCGATGATGTCTTGTCCGATTCCCGGAAAGGCCAGCATCCTGTGGACCCGGCATTTCCGCCATGGAGAGAAAGACGCACTGCGCGTAGAGTTCGGTTCTCTGGGTTCCGATCACTTTGTCTGGCACTTTGCTGATGAACTGCACTGTTCGGATCCGTTGACGGGCCATGATTTGTGGACTCGCAAACGGACGCTGTCGCAGAGCGACCAGTCAATCATGGATCGCGGCACAAATCCGTCCGTACGCAGGATCGCTGGTGATCGACAGGCAACGATTGTGATGGGAAGCGACTCCCGCAGCTACGAACGTTTCAATACCCGCGACGGACGACTGCTGGGCACCGGGCGATTGGCAATTGGCAGGTCTGAATCTGTTGTCACGGTCGGGCGATGTCTGCTGTACACCGATGCAAATGCTCGCCTGCACTTGTTTGACAGCGCGTCAGGCAAGGACGAACTTGAAGACGATGAGCCGATCTTACCGCTGAGTCGTGATGGTCGAACCATTTGTCAGGTGCTGGAAAACAATCGCGTGCTGGTGGTTTCGGCCACACTGGATTTGATCCTGATCGATGTCGATCAGGGCCGGGTCATTTTCAATACTCCGGCATCGACGCTTATAAAATCCGGTTTTGTGTTCTCGTGCTCAGCCTTTGAGCGCCACGGACGAGTGTTTGCCGCTCTCAGTGGAGAAGGCCGATCCGGGCGTACCATTCAGCAGGCATACGGACGTGGCGCGCCGCAATTGTCAAACGGCCCGTTGCTGTGTCTGGATCCCGTCACGGGTGACGTGAAATGGAGCGTTGATGTGGAGCAAGCTGTTTTTCCGGAAGTACTCGGAGATCCGACGGATTTGCTGGTCTCCTGGTCAGCTCCTGAGGCGTCTCTGGAATCCAGTTTCGGATATCAGCTGGAAGACAAACTCGTCGTGCAGATCTTTGACGAAACCACTGGGCAACTGATCGCTCGATCACCCGTCTATTCCAGCCTGCCCCCGCTCCGTTGCGTGCATGTTGCCGACGAAGGACTCATTCAGCTGACCACGCCGAATGCGACGATCTCAATTCGTGCAACTGCCGCGGATTCAGACCTGTTTCCGTAGTGCGACACGTCATTCAAAGCAGGTTGCTTGCCAATTCTGCCAGTTCGCTGCGTTCGCCCTTTTCGAGCGTGACGTGGGCGAACAGCGGCTGGCCGACCATGCGGTCGATGAGATAGCTCAGACCATTCGACAGCGCATCGAGATACGGATGATCGATCTGCTGAATATCGCCGGTAAACACAATCTTTGTTCCTTCACCAGCGCGTGTGATAATCGTCTTGATTTCATGCGGATTCAGATTCTGTGCTTCGTCCACAATAAAGAAGACACGCAGTCCAGCTGGTCCGCAGCAACTTGTCCGTCACCCTGAAAGAACTGTTCGAGCACGCTCGTCGAAAGTCCTTCGATCAGCCGTTTTCCCGTGTAGAGCTTATCCATGCTCTCCACCTTGGTGGCTGTGGAAGGCACCTGTTCCATCATATACTCTTCCCTGATTCGCGGTCACGGTGAGACTCGCGCCGCATCAAGTACGGCTGTCGCAGGCTACATATTTTCTGTCGTCTCGGCAACGTCACAATACTGGGTGGATTCGGCAAAGTGCGAGGATTAACACTTGACTGGGTTGTCCTCGCCAAACGTTCACCTCTCACTCAGAACGGAACCGTTGTGAAGATTCCCGAATCCGCGCTGATCGCGGGATGTGGTTATGTCGGTGGTCGCGTGGCTGCGACGTGGCAGGCACATGGATTGCAAGTGTTTGCTGTCACGCGCAGTGAGCTGAAGGCGCAGGACCTCACCAACGCCGGAATCGCACCGATCCTTTTTGATCTGGCTCAAACAACGCCGATGCCGCAATTGCCGGACGTTGACGTCGTGCTTTGGAGCGTCGGTTTCGAACGCACGTCCGGAGGGTCGCGGCAGGCGATCTGGATCGATGGTCTGCAACGGCTGCTCAACGCTCTGCCTCCGCGCAAGGCGCCTCGGCGGATATTGTACACGTCGAGCACCAGCGTTTACGGCGAGGGACACGGGCAGGATGTGGACGAAAACACGGTTCCCAATCCCACGTCGGAAGGTGGTCTTGCGTGCCTTGCGGCCGAACAGCTTCTGCAGGACGTCGCGACTCAGGGGTCAGCGCGTGTTTCAATCCTGCGTTTGGCGGGCATCTACGGCCCAAATCGATTGTTGCGCCGGATCACGGAAGTGCACAGCAACGCACCGATTACATCGCCGCCGGATGAATGGCTGAATCTGATCTATGTTGATGATGCGGTGACGGCGATTGATTGCATCAGCAGGCTGGAATCTCCGCCGTCGCTGATCAATATCGTGGCCAGTGAGACCGTGACGCGACGACAGTACTACACCACTCTGGCGAAACTCGTCGATGCTCCACCACCCGCGTTTGCATCAGCAGCGCCCGAGTCCACGTCGCCAACTCCTCGCCGTGGCGGTAATCGGCGCGTTATCAGCGTGGTGCGAAAATCGTTGCAGATCCCGTTCA
This sequence comes from Planctomycetota bacterium, assembly GCA_031416875.1. GTDB lineage: Bacteria > Planctomycetota > Planctomycetia > Planctomycetales > Planctomycetaceae > SXXK01. The sequence continues at coordinate 7,249 of JANOUN010000226.1, forward strand.
GATATGATTCAATCACTGATGGGCTCAAGGTTGCATTTTCATGGCCATGAGACTGCCGACAAATTGTATCCGCCTCGGGGCTAGCCGTTCAACGAGGTAGTTGATTCAAATCATCTGCAGCACGGGCAGGCTGATTGGAGCATCAGGTGAACGGCGGAGTTTCGGGGGCAGGACTGCGTGCGCGTATTCCCAGAGCTGATCCGGCGTTTCAAAGTATTGATCGTAGACTCCGTCGTTACCGAATTCGCAGTTGTCCGTGCTGTATTCGCGGCAGATTTCAGGGCGTGTCTCATACGTGCCGCAGCGGTTATCGGCCTGAAGATGTTGACAGTCGCCGGGAATCAGCAGGAACCACGATGCTCCATCCACAAAGACCGAAAATGGACCGTGCATCATGTACCAACGCATATTGTCGAACTGTTCCCAGGTCTTTGGTGCGTCAATTCCCATGGCAAAGTAGCGGCAGCAACGGGCAGTGCAGTAACTGCAGAGGATTTCGCCAACCTTCAAATTTTCGCGGATCGTGGTTTCGGATGTGCTCATAGTCTTTGTCTGCTGAATCAGTAAAATCGTGCGAGACCGATTGAGCAGCATACATTAGCGATTGACGCCTGACAATTCTACAATCGCTGCTTAAACGCTTATCGACTGGCCAGTTATGGACGAAGGGCAACTCGTAGGCACACCGCATCACTGGTGTGCCTGCGCTGCCGCTTGTCACACCCTACAATTTCACAAATTGGCCAGCCGTGCTGAACGCATCCCGCTTGCCGTTGACGAAGACAGCACTATGCATATCCACCGTATTTTTGGGCGCGCCCGGATCCGTCACATTCTGATCGTCGCCGCAATCCTGATCCGTTCGATGCCGGAATCGCTGGCTCAGGACGCGAACACGGCAAGCAATGAAATTGCTGATGTCGTCATCTACGGCGCTACGTCCGCCGGCGTCGCTGCGGCGGTTCAGGTATCGCGAATGGGGCACACCGTCGTGCTCATTGAACCGAGCAGGCATATTGGCGGACTGACAACCGGGGGGCTTGGATTCACCGACAGCGGCGACAAACGCGTGATTGGCGGGATTGCCCGTGAGTTTTATCAGCGGATTCGCAAACATTACGACAACCCCGCCGCATGGGTCTATGAAAAGTCGACCGACTACAATCGCTATCGATCTGGTGAAGACGCCATGTGGACGTTTGAACCAAAAGTTGCAGAGTCGCTGTTTCACGAAATGCTGCTTGAAGCCAAAGTGCAGCTGATTATGGGAGAACGGCTTGATCGGACTTCCGGAGTCAACAGCGATCGCGGTCAGATCATCTCCGTCACGACAGAATCCGGTCGTGTTTTTCGTGGTCAACAGTTCATTGATGCGACTTACGAAGGCGACTTGATGGCCGCCGCGAAGGTTCGCTACACGGTCGGTCGCGAAGCAAATTCGCAATACGCCGAAACGCTGAATGGAAATCAGCCCAACGGCAACACTCACAATCATCGATTTGTCAGGAACGTCGATCCTTTTGTGCAACCCGGAAATCCCGCCAGCGGCCTTCTCACCGGAATTGAAGCCACAGGAGCGGGCGAAACAGGAGTCGGCGACCATCGTGTGCAGGCGTATTGTTTTCGAATGTGCATGAGCAATGCCGCTAAGAACCGCATCCCGTTTCCGAAGCCGGAAAACTACGAGGAGAGCCGTTATGAGCTGCTGTTTCGGAATTTTGAAGCGGGCGATCTGCGGTTTCCCATGAAACCCGACATGATGCCGAACGGCAAAACGGACACCAACAACAATTGTGCGTTTTCAACAGATTATCTCGGCGGCAACTACGCTTATCCGGACGCAGACTATGCAACTCGCGAGGCCATTATTCGCGATCATGAGGACTACCAGAAAGGGCTGATGTGGTCGCTCGCGAATCATCCGCGCGTGCCGGAATCAATTCGCCGCGAGATGGCACAATGGGGACTTCCGAAAGACGAATTTGTTGACAATGGCAACTGGCCACACCAGCTGTACATTCGCGAAGCACGCCGCATGGTGAGCGACTATGTGGTCTCAGAACTGGACTGTCGCCGCGTGCGAATTGTTGAAGATTCCGTGGGGTTGGGAAGTTACAACATGGATTCACACAATGTTCGACGTTACGTGACGCCGGAAGGATTTGTGCAGAACGAAGGCGATATTCAGGTGTCACCCGGCGGGCCATATCTGATCAGCTACCGTGCGATGATTCCAGCCCGCGATCAGATCGAAAACCTGTCCGTTCCCGTGTGTCTCTCCTCCACACACATTGCCTACGGCTCGATTCGCATGGAGCCGGTTTTCATGGTCCTGGGCCAAAGTTCAGCCACGGCGGCAGTACTCGCTCTGGAATCCGATGTGACACTGCAGGCACTGCCGTTTGCCGCGTTGCGCGAACGGCTGTTGAAGGATGGTCAGGTGCTGGATCTGCCAGCAAATGTGCAGAAGAAAGTTCTGATCTCAAAGGCCAGTCTGCCAGGGCTGGTGCTGGACGATACCGATGCCCGACTTACCGGCGTCTGGACCCACAGTTCATCCGCCGGAGGCTACGTCGGGACGGACTATGTCCACGACGGACATACAGACAAGGGCGAGAAGTCAGTGCAGTGGATCCTGAAAGCACCGTCTTCCGGCCAATTTGATCTGCGATTCAGCTACTCGGCAAATCCCAATCGGGCGACGAACGTGCAGGTGCTGATCACATACGGCAGTGAGACACGAACCGTCACCGTTAACCAACAGCAGACCCCGGAAATTGACAACCTGTTTCACTCCATCGGTGCCTACGAATTGAAAGCCGATGAGACTGTCGAAGTCCTTATTTCGAACGAAGGCACGAACGGGCACGTGATTGCAGACGCCGTGCAACTGGTGCCAGTGCAATGAGACTTGCGGCACTAGCTCGTGCACAAACACACATCAGGGGACAGGTCTGTTTTATTTGGCTGGGAGCCTCTGGCTTCCTGAAGACCACAAAAAGAGAATCGCGGTACGGACCGCTGTTACCAGCGGCCCCCCGCACAGATCCGTACTTGAAGAATTACCTCATACGGCTCCTACCTTGAGTCGGGCGCGAAAGCGTTCGTTGGGATATGGATGGGTGACTCGGGGACGAGGAAGATGCAGACGCACAAGACGCTGCATTTGCTCCCATGTCCAGCCACTGCGGCCTCGCTGGCTGCGCTTGCGGATCTCGGATAACCACAGACGAGTCACCTCGTCGATGAAAAGAATTTCGATCATCGCAAACGGTGGCTCGATGAACAGTTGATTCATC
>JANOUN010000227.1:0-3368 GCA_031416875.1 Planctomycetota bacterium
TCGATGCCGCGGATGTCGTCGCCCGGTTGGTACTCGCGGACATCCTCGAACGACAGCCCGGTACCCTTGAACGCGGAGTGGTACTCGCCGCCGAGCAGCGATTGCACCGCCCGCCGGGCGCGGATTTGGAGTCGGCGAATCTGGCGCAACACATCGAGTGGGAGCATCGCGGACCTCAGCCGAGGTAGGGCTTGAACAGTTCCATGGTGAAGTAGCGCTCCATGCGATCCGGGAAGACCGTGACCACCTGCGCGGTCGGGTCGTTCAACTGCTTCAACACTTCGAGTGCGGCGACGTAGTTCAACCCGGAACTCGGGCCGACGGGGAAGCCGAGCTTCATCAACTGTCGGGTCGTGTCGATGGCGCGGTCGTCTTGCACTTCGATGGTACGCAGGCCGGGCAGGCGATCGGCGCGGAAGATCTCGGAGATGCTCTCGGTGGCAATCGGGCAGAGCGATGGGCATTGTGTGGTAACCCCTCTTCTTTGATTCAAGCCATGCTTTTCGCCAGCCCAACCAACCGTCGCTAAGGTGGGGAGCTATTTTGGGCAATTCCATCTGCGACATGGCGAGGTTCCGCGGATTCGCGGGCAAAACGTGAAGACTCGCTTATTTCGGTTTGATCTTCCAGTTTTCCAAAGCTGCCTTGGACGATTTCCGGCAAGAACGACTGAGGTCATAGCCTTCGAGGTCTATAAGCCGTTTGTACACGAGAGTACGCTGATCCGAACTCACAGACGCAGGATCCATGACTCCGAGCATCTGAAGCGCCCAAATCGGCTTGCCGCCGAGCTTCGAACTCAAATATTTAGTGTCCTGTCCGAACGCATTCTTGATCTCAGGGTTGGTCATCTCGATCAGTTTTCCAGCGAGTTTGTCGCCACCGATCTTCGCGAGTGCGGTTGAGATGGGATCGTGATAGTCCTCCTTGCCACGCTCCAACTGCCCCAAGAGGGCGATGTAAAGAGCACTGTGTGGATGGGTTCGATCTTCAGCCGATGCCAGCAGTTCCGGGACAGCCTCGTTTGCTTTTACACCGTAGTTGGTCATCGTCGCCAGAATCAGACTCGCCAACTGCTCGTCTTTCGTGATACGATATGCTTTTGCGAGCGAATCCGCCGCAGTTGAACCCATCGCGATGAGTGTGCGGATAGCTTTGGCACCAAGAACCTTATCGCCGGGTTTTCCGTTTACCACTTTTAGTACAAGCGACGCTTTTGATGCCGAGGCCGGCCCGATGGAGGCCATGACATCAAGCGCATAGGCCCGGACGCCGTCATCTGTTTCATCGAGACAGGCAGCGACTTCCGCCAAGACAGGCTCAGCCTTGGCGCCCAACTCGATCAGCTGGCGAAGAGCCTCGGCACGGATGACGGTGGATGTCCCTTTCAATAACGGTTTCAGAGCATCCAATGTTCGGTGTTCGTCGGGATATTTGGCTGCGAGCGACGCTGTCAAATAAGCGTTGCAAACCGACTCGGATTTGGGTTCGTTTATTCGCAGTCGGGCAAGGACGACTGGTAATTCTCGTGCAGGAAGGATTTTGCTGAGTGCTTGGAGAGCGGCGATTACAACCGGGTCTTTATTCGAAATCGTCAGTGCCTCGACATCCTTCACCGCCGCTATCGCCTCATGTGACCATTGTGAGATCGAGCGCAGCGCAGCAACCACTACAACGGAACTTTCATCTTTGAGCCGTGGCGAAAACCAGTCTATCGCCCGCTTTGCATCTCCTGCGAATTTCGCAAGTGTTGACACAGCGGCTAAACGCAATCGAGAGGATGGGCTTTCTAGCGCAGCGATCCATGCGGAAACGTCATTTGAATCATACGGGGCCCACGCATCGATTGTATTGTGAGCCATTTGGCGGATTGCATCTGTATCAGATCCGGCTAGCTTAATCAGACCGGGCAAAGCCCCGGTTTTGCAATTTCGACCGTGCTTCGAAAGGAGTTTAATCGCGTACAGTTGTTCGGATTCGGATGTTGAATCGAGAAGTCGAGTCACTGACAAGATGGATTTTGGATTCAAAGTCGGTGCATCAGCACCGAGAAAGTAGATCAACGCAATGCGCCTCGCATTCGTGCCTTTTCCGGCTAATGCCATATCGAAAGCTTGGATTTCTTCTTTTCCCGGTGGTCCGATCTTTCCAAGCGTCACTTCAGCACTTCGCTGCACCTCGGCATCGGGATCATCGGTCAGATCGAGCACTTTTGGTATCACATGTCGACCGCTCGCGCCGTGGGTTGTTATTGTAGATAACCCTTCTCGACGAACTGTCGCAGACGAATCAGATAGTTGAATGATGGCATTCTCAATCGTTGCCTTTGCGCGAGCACGGCGCTCTTCTTCCAATTTACGCTTCCTTTCTTCCATCTTGTCTCTCGCGTGGGCGTGGCCGTCCTCCTGTGCGTACCGCGCAAAGAATTTCTCGATTTCTATTAGATCGATATCGAGCGCAACAGCCGCCCTACTCGGATCGTACATGCACACGAGCCCCGCAAGTGACCCGTGCTCGTTGACAGTAGGGCCCCCTGAATCACCGGGGTTGATCGGTTTTTGAGATTCGAGAATCATCGCATCGGTCGTTCGTCCGCCCGCGAACAGTTTCTGATCGTTGCGACCTCTCGTCTCACCGGTGGAGAGCCTCCAGAGCGTTCCCGAAAAATCTCGCAGTTCCACACCCGATGCTCCAACTGAATAAAGCTTCGATCCAGTAGCTGCCGGCTTCGACGCCAAGCTTATTGGGACAACGCCAGTTGGTAAATCCGCCAATTCCAATAGCGCGAGATCCTTTTTGACATCGCGGAATACCACTTTCCCACGATGGCCGCGTCCTTTGCTGTTGTCGATGTAATCTTTCGGCCTTGCAATTAGCTCGCCATTTCTTTCGTACAGGGGGAAATATACCGTCGCTGTATCGCTGTTTTTGACAACATGGAAATTGGTCATCACCAGTCGCCGTTGACTGTGTACGAGAACGCCGCTACCGCAGCTCACGAAATCTTTGTTTTCGTGAATCGGCACGATGAATGCAGTTGACTTCATCAGGCGTTTGAAAACTTCTTCGCCTGATAGTGGAGAACCCGCGTCGTCGGACTTTGATATCGCAATCAATGGATCCGGAATTTCGTCCGGCACTTCAGGCACTGTATTTGGAAGCTTTGGCTGAGATACTTCTTGGACTTCGCGGTTATGTCGTTTCGCGATATAAATGGCACCGACAACGACACCGCCTATCGCGAATAGCGTGGCAATACCCACGCCGATCACGATAAATGGCGTTGAAGGGCGGGTTGCACCTGCTTTTTCATTGGGTTCTTCACCCCCGTCAACTTCAAAAGGATTGTTGTGCTGACCTTTGTTCTT
>JANOUN010000228.1:0-2212 GCA_031416875.1 Planctomycetota bacterium
AAAACTGTTACCGGCGGCGGCCGCCGTTCCGCTGAAATGTCTAAACACGCTAGTGCTTTAAAAAGGGGTCAGGAACCAGTAGTGCGGAGCACCCTCCGGGCCATTTGGCTATTGGTTCCTGACCCCTTTTTAAAAACCAAAGCACTAGGCTTTCAGTTTCTCAATTCGAAACCGAAAGTCATCTCCTGAAGCAATAGCTCCGTCGCTCAGGACGGCCGAATCCCGCACCCGTATTCCATTGACGGTCAGGCTGGCTTTGGAACGACACCACAATACCCCGTCCTGATGATAAATCACGACCAGTTCCGGCCAATCCGGACAACACACATGATGATCCTTTCGGGGCCCGAGGAGAATGCTGTCCGTCATCAGAATGATACCATCGACTGAGTGTGCTGGACGATGGGGGCTTTCAAAATCTATCAAAGCCGACCCCGCCAGCACGCTGGGAATGCGAAAACCCAGCCGAACTCGTTCGGCCAGGCAGATTTGATCGCCCGTCCGCAGCAACGTGGGACCGGTGACAGCTCGACCCGAGACAACGGTCGAACTGTGTGGATGGATGAACCAATCTTCTCCATTTCGCAAAAGTGACGCATGTCGCCGCGACAGGTTGGCCATCAGGCAGATATCGGCCGACTTTTCTTCCAGGGTTGGACCACCGATCAGAAACTGAGAACCCACGCACAACTGCCAGGCTCCCACCCCGTCGATCCACAACATGTAACGATCTGTCGGCATAAGCCACTTCAATTCTCTGCGTTCCGCTGAGTCCGCCGTCGCACGATTTCTGTCGGGAGATTTGTCAACAGGAGGCCGGATCATTGTAAAGCCTTCGCAGGGCGAGACCAGCGAGCAACGTGAGCGCCCGCCCACCATTTTCAGAACAGCACACAAAAAACTCCGGGCCCGAGCGAACTGCGAGCCCGGAGCGATGTGTGTCCCGGTCATGTTGCGGGGTTCATTTCCGCGTGATCATTCAATTCTCGCCGACGCCCCCTGCAACGTTCGTCCTGAGTTGCTGCAGTTTGTCCGAGTCCTGACGGACCCGGCTGGTCGATGTGGATGCAGTTCAGATCGACGGCTGCGTACTGACTTCCGCAACCGAATCGTCGCTCTTCAGACCAAAGTGTGAGTCGATTTCTCCGACAATGTCGCCATTCGACGGTGCGACGTCTTCATTCACCGGAATGCCACCGAACACTGTACCTTCGGTTTCCAGCACTGACTCACGCACATCCAGAGCATGGTTCATGTCTTTGATCATCTTTTCCACATGAGCCAGTTGTGAATCATCAATCTCGATCGAATTGATCGCTTCAGCTGCCTGAACCTGCTTCAGGCGTGCTTCAAGTTGAGCGACCTTCACCACAAGATCCTGCTTGCGGGACAAGAGAGTCTCCAGTTTCTTCTGGTTGGCTCGCAGCGTATCACGCTGAGCTGTCAGAATCAGGCGATCACGTTTGACAGCCTCTTCCACCGAGCAGAAAGATTCGAAGCGATGAGCCAGATCTGCTTCGACTTCACCGCGGCTGTATGAAACAGCTCGGTAGGTGAACGAAGTGTTTTCACTTTCCAGGTCGCTCCGCAGAGCCAGGATGGCATCCTTCTGCTTGCCAAGTGACGCTTCTTGGTCCGTGAGATCACGTTCCAGATCTTTCACATCGACGGACTGTTCGGCGACGATCGTCATGTGTCGCCGGATCTCCGGAACCAGATTGTCCACTTCATCGCGGATCCGATCGAGTTCAAACTCGACCGAAATCTCAGACTTCACAGCCTCCCGCACCTGACCACCAAATGTTCGCAGGTAGCTGCACGCATCTGAACCCAACAACAGACCACCAGCCAATGCCAGCGACGCTGTGCCAATTACGATTTTCTTCAACATTTCAATTCTCCTCACCGGGGTGCCACATGTTCTTTTTGCGGGCTCAGTTCCCGCAGCATGGGGACGTGATTCGACAGCCAGCTTCGTTGCTTTGATGAAATTGAAAGATTTTTCTGAAGAAGGCTCAAAAACAACATTTTCGCAGGATTCTCTGGGTTTTGTCTGCCTGGAATGTACGTTGGACATTCTTGTCCGACTGCATCCTCGTTTGGCTCTCGGAGTCGAGTTCCCCCCTATCCGCCCAATTTCGACTCCCACGGTCGGCCAGTTATTGACGATGCGCAAGCGGTAGGGTGTGACAAGCAACGCGCAGGCACACCG
>JANOUN010000229.1:0-4833 GCA_031416875.1 Planctomycetota bacterium
CGGTTCAACGACAAATGAAGTGCGCCGTGGTGAATTGTGTTCAACGGAATTGCGGTTGCGTAAGCCTGAAAGGCTTCTGGAATACAGCCTGGGGCAAGTGAAGTCGCTCCCGCGACAAACGCCGCCCCAGGTCAGGATGCACGTTGTGTTTGTACCCTGAAGGGGTATCAGAATCGGGATTCCCCTGCCCTTTCAGGGCGTTTCTGATCACGAGGCCAATTTCCTGGGCCGTTGGCCCAGGCTGGATTCCGTCGCCCCTTCAGGACGAATCCCAGACCTGCTACTCCACATCTCCTCTTCAAATCGGTCCAAACGACTCCGTATTGCAGTGTCGCCTAAGTCGACCTCGTGAAGCCGCGCACTTCATTTGTCGATGAACCGTTTCCGATCGGTTCCTACTCACTTCGGAAGGGACCGAATTTGAGCCCGCTGGTGTTGGCGTATACGCGATTGACGGAATTATTCCAGCAAGGCGGTTTCAAGGACATAAGAAGCGCGTTCTCTTTGCAGAGTTCGATCTTGACGGACAACATGTGATCTCTGGTGGCGATGATCGAATAGCAATTGTTTGGGACACTGAAACGGGCGAAGAAAAGGGACTTCTTGATGCTCATGTGGCTGGTGTTTGCAGCGGTGCCTTTTCCCGAAACGGTGCGTTCATCGTAACTGCGGGGCTTGACGATACCGTTATTGCGTGGGATCGTCGTGGTGCAAAACTACACTCCACCCAAGTTCACGAATACTTGCCAGAAAAAATGCTTGGAACTTATCTTGCTCAGAAATTCGATCGAGTCTCTGGGCCAAATCCTTGGCCGCTAGATCTCATCCGGTCAGTGGACCTTTCGGCAGACGGCCGCTGGGCACTCATTTCATTACTTCAAGTTAGGGGCACTAACCTCCGCTCCTGCCATTACCTCATTGAGATTCCTGTGGAGCGCAAAATTACGATCTTGGGTATAATCAAAGAGCTGCCAGTGAGAACTTTTTTTGCAAAGGAGGATCCGTATCAATTCATTGGGATGACAATTGAGGAGAAACGTGAGCGGGGTGAGAGTCAACTCTTCGCGCGGATGAACGCCTTTTCGTTACGGTACGGGAGTTTTGCAAATCGCTGAACTTTTTCTGTTCATTCAGGAACCGGATTCATATAGCACCAGCAGATGATCACGGGGCCAGCCGTCGATTACAAGTTGGATAAGGATTGAGCTTCCATTGTGGCTGTCATGATCTGGCAGACCTTTCCAGCATTTCGACGGCATCGCCAAGCAATCGTTCTCCAGCAGCTGTCATTGCGTCCAATGTTGGCGGCTGAGATGCCAATAGCCCATTGACGCACGTGTGCATCGCCTGCTCCAGATCGTCCTGACTGGCCAGCAGCGCACGTAATCCGGTTCCCGCTCTCAGCGCCAGTTCCTGCCATTCATTCGGAAAGCAGACTGTTAATGCGTCCTTCCACATCTCGGCCCATGGACGATAATCGGCCAGGTCCGCAAGAATCGTAATCGCGAGGACTCGACCCAGATCTTTATTGCTGCGTTTGATTGCACGGCCTGCGAATAGCGAACTCATGGTTGTTTGCAATGGTGTGACATTGCTCATGCGATGCCTCCAGCGATCAGTCGTTCAAGGAACTCCGCCGCCTGCGATTCCAGGCGTGCTTCATGCAGATCCAGCAAACACTCCACCTCGTCGGCCCAGGCAACGTATACGGTGCCAGGCACCTTGAAAATACATCGTCGCAGCCTGCCTGTGGCACATTTCTACTTTGAAAGCGTGACGCACACTTTCACGCCCATTGCATCTGCAATACGTTCGATTGTCGCCAGCGTGGCGTTCGGGTCGGGGTCGTTCCAGAGCTTGCTCAGATTGCCGCGCGTGATTCCGCTGCGTTCTTCCAGCTGGGCCAGACTGACGGACTGACGCTCTTTTTCTTCCAGGAGCAGCGTCAGAGTGCGTCTTGCCAGGCTCAGCTGCTTCGCCGCCCGCAATTGAGCCACCTGTGCGTGCGTCGCCGCCAGGACTTCGGGATTCGCTTCGATCGCAATCAGTTTCTTAATTTGCTGCTTCTGGTCGGGAGTTGGCTCCCTGCGTTTTGATGCCATGTCAGCGTCTCCTTTCCGGAGTTTCGTAGGCGGTCACGGGCATCACGAGGATTTCCTCATCATCCACCCATTTGAAGATGACCACAATGTATCGTCCGTCCTCGGTGTAACCGAAACGAATCGGAAGGCCAGTTGCGTTGCTGATGGCCTCGTCTTCACAGTTCTCAAAGACGAACTCGAAGTCTTCCGGCGCCAGTCCGTGTTGGGCAATGTGCTGCACGTTGCCGCCGTCGTCGTCCGTCCACAGGTATTCAAAGTACGCCATTCGACTCGCCTCACGTTTCGGTGTTCTTAAATAAGATAACAGCGGCGATGAATGTTTTCAATAAACATGACAAAGATTAACGGAGATTTGCCGGGAGGCAGGCGTCACGCTCTTCGAAGCCGGAACCAGGAGTGTGCTCGCAGCTGACGATGACATCCTGATTGGCGGCAAAACGACGAGCGACGCCGTGATCAACAAATTGAATGACCTCCGCACGGAATGGATCTCGGCAAATCTCTGTGCGACTCGCATCACGAATCTTCGAGCGGGCGTGGGGCCATCGGTCGCCGCTCTGAAAGCCAAAGTGACGGTCACGAATGATGCCACGTCGGGATCAGTGGACACGCTGACCGGAGGTATGGGCCAAGACTGGTTCTTTAAGGCACTTGACGATGTCATTACGGACCTGATTACGGGCGAGCTGACAGACGTCCTTTGAGAGAGTTCTTTGGAAGTGACAGGCCCCAAGCCGCGGAACCATTGCACAAGAAGTACTCGAAGGACATCGAAGAACGCTTCTCCTGGACGCTTTGCAGGACGAGTCGATGCATGCCGGCCGCGATCAATAATCAGTTCGATACTCTCGCGGGTTTCCGGCGGCAGGCGGCCAACGACTTTTTCCAGTTCGCCTTTGCGACGAACGACGATCGTCAGGCGTTTCTGAACTTCGGTATGCAGGACTGTCGGCAGAGCGAAACAGCCATTGGACGGGACAGCCAGGGAATCAATTGGTCACCTGGGATTCGTCCCGTCAGGGACGATTGAAAATAGCCCACCGTTTCAACGGTGGGTTCAGAACCCAGGCGTCCGAGAGTCCCGTCAGGGACGACAGACATCTTTCGTCCCTGACGGGACTTTAGAATTCAGGCCGGTCGCAGACCCACCGTTGAAACGATGGGCTATTCTCGGGTGTCCCTGACGGGACAAACACCGTTTTCAGCTCCCCGCGCAACAGAACACTGCCCAAACACTCTTGCGCCGATTCCCATAAAACGTGCTGTCAAGATCAGCTTTTCAACTGCCCAGAGTCGCCCCGGTAAATCTGCAGCATGGTCTGAAAAGCACGCAGATTTTTCGGACGTTCTGATTCACGGCTGCAGTTCGCTGAGCAGGTTTCGTTGCTGCAACACAACGGCTCCTTTTTCATCGCAGACCTGCAGACGAACGACAGGGTCTTCAACCGTCCAGTCGATCAGAATGTTCCCGTAATTGACGTCGAAGAACGTCAATCCCGTGCGGTAGGGATTGATCTCATTCGCGAAGCGGACACTCGCTTTCGTGTAGTTGCCGCTGGGTGCATTTGCCTCGATAACCTTCACCTGGTTCTCGGGCATCATATCCCTTCTTTAACGGGCCTCGAAAGTAACGAGCATCCAGCAGGATGATCTGAACTCGTCTGCCAGCCGGACCGTAGACCTTCGACCAGTAAACGCCTTCCTGCGTTCTTCTGGGATCATCTTTTTCGACGCCGAGGAAATCCAGAAACACCTGTTGTGATTCGCGCCGCATCGTGAACTCAGCGCCTGCATCATCTTTGCCGTAGTCGTGATCATCCCAGGTCGCAACCACGGGACATACTTGCTGTAGCTTCCTGAACCCGGGCTGCTCATTCAGAAGTGCATACTTCGCTCGGAGCACGACCATGTCCGGGCTGTCACCGTAGATGTTGTCGCCGAGAAACACGAACAGCTCGGGTTGACCGGCCGCAATCGCCTCCCAGATCGGCTGAGGCTGATCCCGCTTCGCACAGGACCCGAACGAAATTCTGGACAGCGGCACGTCCTCCGCCAGCACTGCCGGGCCAAACGCCGGTGCGGTCAGGCAGCAGACGAGTACGACGCATCGAAAACTCATTCCAGATGCCCAAAATGTTCTGCACATTGCAATTGCCTTCTTTAGTTCGACTGTTTGACATGGCCATTGAAGACCCCATCCGGCTTGGGGACTGTCGTTTTAGGTTCACAGAGTCAGCAAATTCGTTTAACGGCGAGCCGCAGGCGCAGGCGAAACACGGCAACGACGCCTGCGGCTTGCCGTTAAACGATCCAAACGACAGTCCCCGTGGTCGTTGGGGTCAAAAGCACAACAGTCGAATTAGCGGTTCGGAGCAATCACTCGTTCTTTGCCGCCAGCGCCGCGTCAGACAAACAGGCGATTTGTGACTCGCCAGACTTGAGCAGGATACCACGATTCCCCATCGCAAACAGTCAACGCGTCCGACAGCGTTCTGCCTGGGACAGGACAGGGGGCCGCTGCCGCATCGCGTCCCGAGTCGATTCATCAATCGTGTCGCCTGAATCAACGGTATCGCATTTCGCCGCGCTGTCAGCGTCTCACTTGCCGGGGCGTTGCCGATTTGGTGTTCGCCCACCAGCGGGGTGAACTTTACGCCCAACCGCTGCAACCCGAACCCCGCTGCGGCAGTGGTGAATTGCGAAGCAGCAAAGAATGAGCGAATTCTGCGGA
>JANOUN010000230.1:0-2932 GCA_031416875.1 Planctomycetota bacterium
GCAATCGATTGAATCATCCGCTCTTCGGTTCCGGATCACCGGCATTGGTCGCCTGAGTTGCAACTCAGGCGACCAATGCCGGTGATCCGGAACCGAAGAGCGGATGATTCAATCGATTGCCGCCAAGAGTCCACCGAAGGGCACAGCCAGCAACTGCAACGGCCTACTTGCCTGGTACTTCCGCCGGAACTTCTTCACTCTGGCGGCCTCCCTTTTCCATGCTCTCCTTCATTGCTTTCTGCATGGCATCCTCGGGAGGGCGATTTACGGCTTCCGTCGAAGGCGGAAGCTCTTTGTTGCCGCCACAGCCAACAGCAACAAATGTCATAGACGTCAGAAACAGTCGTGCCAGTAGAGAATTCATTTCGAGGTCCCCTTTTGAACAATGTATCAAAATCCAGTAGCTGCGGAACGCTGCAATCCACATGCATCGTCAGCGCCCTGAGTATACCCTGATCGGCAGCGATGGCAACCGATCGATTACCCTCTTCCAGCACTCTGCTTCGCGTTGTCGATTGATCAACTGATAGAATTCGACCATCTCCAGCAAAGACTCCCGACTACTGAGATCTGCCATTGCCAGACGCAGCTTCTGATGGACTTCGGGTTCCATCAGCAATTCAATCCGTTTCGCCTCTTTGAGCATCGCATCTGCGGCTGAGCGATCACCCAGGCGAGCCAGGCATTGAGCCTTGCGGTGCATGATCGACCATTCCACAGGACCAGGCCAGATTGATAATGCGTCGTCGAAGGCTTTGACGGCGGAACTGTCATTCCGGTCAGCAACCTCGAACACTCGACCGGCGACACTCCAATAGACAAAACCCGTTCCGGGCTGCGGCCATCGCCCGAAATAACTGCGGGCTTCGTCCAGCCGTCCAAGTTCCATCAGCACCGTGACCATCGCCGAGAGATAGAAGGGATTGCTGATGGCATCTTCGGTTGCAGAAATCCCTGTCAGCACTTTGATCGCTTCATCGCGTTCGTGAAGATGCAGGAGAAATCGGGCGTTCGCGGCCACAACCATTGGTGAATCGGCCTCATTCGACAGAAACGTGTCCAGTCGTACGAGGTCGACGTGGTCTCCAGGCAACTCTCCGGGCGTGAGGAAACCCATTCGCCGGTCAAGTTCTGCATTGGATGTACCCGGGCTGAATTGGCTCAGATACCAGTTGCGCAACTGCTCGGCCTTGAGAGCATCCGGGCTCAGGTTGTATGTATTCCAGAAATGCGGCTCGCTGTAGTAAAACCGCTCCGTCATATCGAACAGCTTCCACAGCAGGTAATGAGAATCCAGTAACTCCGGATCCAGTTCTGCAGACCGCATCAACAGCTTTTCTGCCCGGTCCGGCTGATGCAGAATCAGCAGCGTCAGGCGACCCTCTCTCATTCTGGCTTCCGCGCCGAATGGCGATTCGTCCGGGATCGTCTGCATTTGACCGATCGCCAATTCCGCAGCTTCCTGCGGAGATCTCGCACTTCCGCTGATCACAGCTTCTGCCAACAACAGTATCGCCTCCGGACTGCGGGGGTGCAGCCACAAGTACCGATTCAGTTCCCGCTCAGCTTCTGCCGGGCGCTGCTTTCGAAGCAGCACTCGCCCGCGAGAAAGTGCTCGTTCGATCCCAACAATTTCTGCCACCGCCCAAATGGCCAGCCCAAGGCTGCCAACCGTCAGGAATACAAGCAGCCAGCGTCTGGATGACACAACAGACGATTTCCCCGGGGCAGTTTGAGGAGACTCGCTCATCTTGGCAGCACCTCAGGCTGTTTCCCTTCGACAATCCGCCAGTAGCTGTTCGGCGACAATCCATCGAACGTATCGACCTTTCCTGAAGGCCAGCAGACTTCCACATTCACCGTAGCGGTCGCATCGCGGACTGCAAACAAGAGTCGCCCATCACTCGTCGACAAATAGCTGCCGCCCGTTCCAAGAATCTGTGTGGTTGACTGATCCCCGATTTCAGCAGTGACGCGGGCACACAATGGTGGAACTCGATCGACACGTTCCAGCGAAATTCCCAGGAAGCCGCTGTCCGTCACCGTTTCATTGCGCAACAAGGCCACGGGCCGGTCGAGGTGAGAAACGGCGATATCCAGATCACCGTCGTTGTCATAATCTGCTCCGGCCACACCTCGTCCGAGCGAGAGTTCCTGGAAGTAATCTCCTGCAGATTTCGAAACATCGCTGAAAGACCCTTTTCCGTTATTCAGCAGCAGTTGTGGAGTCATGGCACTCGGATCGACGGCGGGCCCCAGCACATGTCCATTGGCAATGAAGAGGTCGGCGAATCCGTCGCCGTTGTAATCCAGCGGTACTGTACCGAAGCCAAGGAACGGAAGGCTCGTCGCCGCGATACCTGTCCGATAACTGTCATCCTCGAACAACATTCCGCCCAAGTTGTGGTACAGCGTGTTCTTCATTTGATAATAATGAGTCAGGTAGATATCGACCAGTCCATCATGGTCGAAATCGGCGCAGGAAATCCCCATACTGGCTTCATTCATGCCGTCTCCACTGACGGCACATCCGGCACCGGGAGCGATGTCGTGATAATGAACGCCGGAGGAAATCCCGCCAGCCGGCCCGGTTCCGGTGCGAGTATAAAGCATGTTTGCTTCCATATCATTTGCGACATAAATTTCCGGACGGAAATCCCCGTCGAAATCCGTAACGGCAACGGCCAGCCCTTTTCCTGCAAAGGAGTTAAAACCCAGCTCAACAGCCGATTCCCGGAATGTCCCGTCGCCATTGCTGATATAAACAAGATCCGGAACCCCCGCATAACGGCCCGGCCCGCAATAACCAGGCTTCTCCCCATACAGGCAGACTTGGTTGTTTCGCAATGTCGCGTCCATGTAGTTGGCTGAATACAAGTCGAGCAACCCGTCGCCGTCAATGTCAACCCAGACGCTGCTGGTTCCCCAGCGA
>JANOUN010000231.1:0-3142 GCA_031416875.1 Planctomycetota bacterium
CGAAGGCGGCCAGCGTGTCGCAGACGAGATCGTTCGCGCCGTTCGAAATGGCCACCATGTGCTTGTTGCCACTGAATCCACAATGTGCGGGCAACGCATTGGTGAACTCGAGCGAGCGTCGCAGTTTGATCTTTGCAGAGCACTGGAGGAATCTGGGTACACTCCGGCTAAGGCTGAACAATTTGCAAGATCTGCTGGGGGAAGCCTCGCAATACTGAAACAGCGTCTGTCTCCACCTGGTTATCGCAACATACCGCCGTGGGATTCCGGTATCTCATCTGAAGTGATCACCGCCTGTTTATTGCTTGGTGGTTGGGAGAATAATGAAGCTGATTCGAATGCATTTGCACAGATCGTTGGACGCCCTAGTGCCGAATGTCAAACGGAATTGCAGGTCATGGCGAGTTCAATCGATCCAATGCTGCTGCACGCGGCCGGGAAGTGGCGATTGATCTCGAAGGACCATACATGGTCCATTTTTCAGGATCGCGTGTCTCCGGCCGCACTTGGCCGATTCGAAGCCCTCTGCCTTGACATCCTTGCAGACGATGACCCTCGGTACTTGCTGCCCGAAGATGAACGCTTCTACGCAAACATGCGGGGGCACGTACCGAAGTATTCGGAGACGATAAAGAAGCACGTGGCTGAGACGCTGGCTTTCCTTGGTGCGTTCGGCACAGAATTGGAAGCAGCCTCGTCCACAGACATTGTCGCGACGGTAGATCGGATCGTCGCTTCGGTGCTTCCCGGTTCTTGTACCTGGCATCGCTGGGCTTCACTCGGACCTAGATTGCCGCTTCTCGCAGAAGCGAGCCCCCGCAGCTTTCTGGGGTCGGTCAATGAAGATCTGAAAAAGGGAGATTCGGCATTCGTGGAACTGCTGCGTGCAGAGGAAGATGCCCTCTTTGGGCGATGTAACCACGCAGGCTTGTTATGGGCTTTGGAAGGACTCGCATGGTCGAAAAGGCTACTGCCAGAAGTCGCAACGGCCTTGCTGGCGTTATCTGAGCGAGATACCGGGAAGAGTCGATGGAATAATCGTCCCGCAAAGGCCCTTCAGGAAATCCTGTCGGACTGGATGCCTCACACGGTGGCAACCGTCGATGAGCGAATACAAGTGCTGGATCTTTTGATTCGGAGCAACAACCGTGCAGCGTGGCCAATTCTGTTAGCACTTCTGCCAGCAGCCGACGGAGGGTTTTCGAATCCGACACACATGCCGTATTGGCGAGATTGGGCCGATGCATGGAAGCGAGGTGCCACTCGAGGTGATTCTTTCAAATTCATTACTGCTTTGTCTGAGCGTCTCATCGAACTGGCGGGTCATGACGTCAGTCGTTGGAAAGATTTGTTTGAACGCATCGGGCAATTCCCTTACTCGGTCCGAGATAGGCTCCTGGAAAAGGCGAGTTCGTTTGCCGAATCCGAGGTCGCCGACAGTGACCGACGGATTGTTGCGGAGGTGCTTTCAGAACAGATCAGTCGGCATAGACATTTTCAAAACGCCTACTGGGCCATTCCCTCAGAAGTTGTCGGTATCCTGGACCAAATTCTCAGCGTGCTGAAGCCTCGGGACTGTGTGCTTCGCAATGCTTGGCTTTTCGAACAATGGCCGGATCGGTACTTCGAACGCAGTGGAACTCACGACGAGAATCAGGCGGCGCTCGATAGAGCGAGGTACGATGCTCTTCGCGAGATTCTCGCTGAACGCGGATTCGCAGGTGTAGAGCAGATGATTCAACATGCATCATCACCAAGTGATGTCGGGCGAGCCCTATCAATGCATGCGGAAGATCTTTACCTCCATGAGGCTATTCCGTCTCATCTTGAATTGGGAGTTCGAGAACTCGCTTTCGCGTCTGGCTATATTTGGAACCGCTTTTGGCTGCACAAATGGACGTGGATTGATCAGGTAATGTTGAAGTGCATTAGTCAAAGCGCCAAGGCGCACCTGCTCTCCGCCGTTGAGTTTTCACCTGAAGCATGGGATCGTGCAAAGGCCGCAGGACCTGAAGCGTTCCGCTTGTACTGGGATCGTACTCGTGCATTCAACCCTGATTTGGATTCGAACGCAGTGTCGCTGGCCGTACGTCAGTTGTTGCACAGCAAACGCCCACTTGCAGCGATCGATGTACTTGCAATGGCACTTTATAAGAAAGTTGTTCTCGACCCCGATACGCTTTTCTTGCCCTTGGAGGGGCTCTTGGGTGTGTCCGCTGAAGAATCAGACCAACGCGGGCAATCTGATCGTCATCATATTCAGGAGATCATTCAGGCGCTTCAGGGAATGCCTCATGCCGATCCACAAAGACTGGCTTTCATTGAGTGGCATTACATCCGCGTACTCGACAAACACTTTGGCCATGCTCCGTTGACTTTGCAAAAACAGCTTTCCGATTCTCCGACATTTTTCAATGAAGTGCTCAGCGTCTGCTATCGTCCAAGGCACCGCGACAATGTTGATGAATTGCCTGACCCTGATCCGGGCCGAAAATACATGGCTGAACATGGGTTCTGGCTGTTGCACGAATGGAACGTTGTGCCGGGATCTAACGCAGCAGGACAGATCAATGAGCAGTCACTACGAGCCTGGTGTAGTGAAGCTCGACATATCGCAAGTGAAGCTGATCGAGTAGAAGTCTGTGACAATCATCTTGGTCAGGTCTTTGCGAAGTCTGAGCAAGCGGACGAAGACGGAGCATGGCCATGCCTTGCGATCCGAAAAGTCGCTGAAGATATCGCCACCGATTCACTTGCTTCCGGGATTTCTTGCGGCATTCATAATCTTCGCGGAGCCGTATTCCGTGGGTCTGGTGGAGATGAAGAACGGTTACTGGCACAACAGTTTCGGGAGAAGGCCGACAGGATTCGGTTCGACTCACCGTTCGTTGCAAAAATTCTTGACTCTGTAGCGGATAGCTATGAGAAAGAAGCCTCCTGGTGGGACGAACGGGAGCGATGGGAGCATTCGTAGGGCAATAGAGGTAGTCAGACGAGTTCACGTTTTTGGAGTTGACTAGGTCTGGGGTTTAATACGTATGTTTGTATTTCTCGGGCTCTTCAGCCGACTGGTCACACCTCCGTTTTGCAGTTTTGGACGGCTGCCCAAAAACGGTTCTATAGTGTCATTGGGCGCTTCAAA
>JANOUN010000232.1:0-11043 GCA_031416875.1 Planctomycetota bacterium
TCGATCATCCATGGTCTTCAACGCTTCGGTCAGTACAAAATTTCCCATGCTGTGAGCGACCAGATGAATGCTCGTCGCGCCAGAGTATCTGCTGATACCCGCCAGCACGGTGATCAGATCCTCGTCAGATTCTTCAGCGCGACGGAGATCTTTGAGGTAATTGGCCTTCTCTTCAAAGCTTTCCGACTCTGCGCCGGCAGGCCAGCTGAAAAACATCGCCGGTCCCTGATAATTCATATCGTAAGCCATTTGTGCGGTGCGGCGTGCCGCGTCGCGAAACGTGGCACAGTAGCCGTGCACGAAGAGCAGCAGTTGTTTGTCGGGCGATGCGTCGACGGCCGTGCGTAGTTGTTTCCAGAAGTCTGCGTTTGGCAGCATTTCGATTTCCATCAGCACGACATGCTTTGCCGGATCCTGCGAAAACTCGAATCGCAGAATCGAGGGTTCCGGCAATGTTCCCGGCGCGCGTTTGTAGGGAATGCTGACTTCGCACGTGCCAAACACAAGGGGGCCGTGATCGCCGCCGAAATAAAGGTCTGGATCATTCCCGGCGGTCTGTGCTTGATCCGGCTCACGATTCGTGGCGAAGTACACGCGCTCCGGCGAGTACCCGCGCCGAACTTCAGCCTTCCCCGAGCGGCGAATCTTTGCCGGTGCCAGCAATCCGCCTTCTTCAGGCACGGTCAATGTCTCTGGCAGCGGCACACTCTCGCTCTGCGCGGTTTCCTGCGGCGGAGCGACTTTCTTGCGGGGTGGAGTTATTGGCGGTGACGGGAACACAAGTTGGGGCGGATCCGGAACCAGCTCCGGCGCTGAGCCGCCAGCGGGGTCACTCACGGCAGGCTCGGTGAGTTCGTCGAATGCTGGTTCAATGGACGCTGACGCGTCAAATGCATCGGCGGAACCCGTCTCATCGGATTCATTGATGCTGCCAGTGTCGTCTCGCCGAGACTGCTGCGCACTGTCAACAGGTTGTTTCGAACATCCAAGTGCCAGCATCAGTGCCGATGCTGCGACGAGTCTCATCCATGAATACGTCATCGTGACCTCCTGAGCATTCCGTAGATTGACTCTCTGAGTCGAGTGCAATTCCATTTTTCGCCGCACATTTGTGGCGGGTTAACTCGCAGAAAGCCATGTCAGATCCCTGCATTATCGCACAGATCGCCGTTGTTGCCGATAGTATTTCAGACCGGGCAGAAAGAACGTCAGCGCCGACATCACACCGAACAAAGACACGCTGAAATTCGGTAAATTGCTGTGTTCTATCGCTGCCATGATCAATCCGGTCGTAAACATCATCGCCGACTGAATATAAAAACTCCCCGACAAAATCCCGGCTTTTGCGAGGAAGACCATTCCGGCGATGGCTCCCAGCACTGGCGAGAATTCCAGCACGGGACGGTCCATGATTGACTCGACCCAGAACAGCATCGACGACGCGATCATGCTCCCGCCCCAGACGTGAGCGATCTGGCGTTCAACGGCCGTGATTGGACCGGCGCGATGTCGCAGATTCCAGAAAATCGCCGCCCAGAGACCCAATCCCACCACCCACAAACCGACGAAAGGCCAGCGTTCCGTCACGCCCTGAAACTGCATCAAATTGGTGATCAAACAGAGCAGAAGGACGACCAGACTGTGCCACATCCAGAGCAGACCCCAGTTCTGCAGAATCGCCGCATGATGCGATTCGCGAAACAGCCGCGTCATCACCTGCGCGATCGTCGAAGATCGAGCGCTGACCGGTTCGTTGTTCAGCCAGGCGCGCAGATCCGCCGCCAGCGCACCGGCAGAAGCATATCGCAGATCCTGCGGCTTTTGCAGACATTTCATGACCACCATTTCCAGATCCGAATCGACCGCACGATTCAGCATGCGGATATTTGGCGGATCCTGTTCGATCACCATCAGCACAGTGTCCAGCGGCGAAGCGGCCTGAAACGGCGGGCGGCCTGTGAGCATCGCAAAGAGCACCGCTCCCAGGCTGTAGATATCGGTCGCCACATCGATGGAATCCGTTTGACCAGCTGCCTGCTCCGGCGACATCCATGCCGGCGTTCCAAGGATCGCACCGCTTTGAGTCAGGTTCGCAATGTCGGAACCCATGCCGCCGGACGCCATGGATTCTTCTTCCACGTTGACGCGTTTTGCCAGTCCGAAGTCTGTGACAAACGGCGTGCCGTCTGCGGCGATCAGAATGTTGCTGGGCTTGAGGTCTCGATGCAGCACGCCCGCGCGATGTGCGGCACCGATGGCTTCCACAATCGGGACCAGCAGCGCCACGGCTTCGCGCGGTTTCATCGGGCCGCTCATCAGTCGCTGTGACAGCGTCGTACCCTGAATGAACTGCATACTGAACCACGGTTGACCGTTATGTTCGCCCACTTCGTACACCGGCACGATGTTGGGATGGCTAAGCCGCGCGGCCGCCAGCGCTTCGGCGCGCAGCCTCGCCAGATCCTGCGACGCCGCGAACGCGGCGTTGGGAATCATTTTGAGAGCCACCGTGCGCTGCAGACTGGCCTGAAACGCTCGGTACACCACTCCCATCCCGCCCCGGCCAAGTTCCTGGCGAAGTTCATATTCGCCGATCGAGCTGCCGATTGCGGATCCGGCAGAATAGGACCCGGACATTCTCGGCGTTTTCAAACCGCCGCCAGTCAGGGAATTGAGATCCGAAGACTGCAGCAACGCAATGTCGTCGGCAATCTGTGCCGTCGCAAAGAGTTCGCGGAGTTCGCTGGCCAGATCCGGATGCTGCCGAACAGCGTCGTCCAGCCTCTTCTGCGCCGACCCGCTTTTTGAATCCTGCATCAACTGATCAAACACAACCGCCAGCCGTTCATCGCGATCATCCGTGGCTGTGTCTGACATCTCTCAATTTCCCCTGCCGTCCCGTCGACCGAATCAAGGTCAAACCCAATGTCCGCATCGATCCCAGAGTGTCTCAGCAAAACCGTCTCTGATCGCCGAGAGCAATTCACGATCTCTGCAGACGTCGATACGATTCTGTCGGAATTCGACGACTTCGCAACCCTTGGCGGTCATTCGATCACGTTCACGGTCACTATGACCGGGGTCATTCAGCCGGGCAGCACCAGGTTGGTGTTTTTTACTTTAATTCCGAGATGTTTTCCGAGATGTTTGTTGACAGCGACAGCGGAAATGCTTCCAATAATCCATGTGCTCCTATGCCCCTGCAGGGTCTGAGTTTATTCAACAAAATGGGGTATGTTACTCAGATGCAGGTTTCCGAGATTTGGGCAGCCTCTTCGATTGGCTACAAAAATCGTCTTGAGGTGAGGGCTCAGTCCAGCGCAGAGACATTGAAAGGCGACCTGGAACTGGAATCTGCCGTTGTGAATGTTGTAGGGTCAATAGATCTGATGATGCCGACCTGCGGTGCGAATAGTCACTGATGATTCTTTCATCATCTTCAAAAAACGGAGCATGCCATGACGACGAAAGTTGCGAATTCACCGTCGCCCTCGACCCAGGAATCTGTTTCCGAACCTTGTGCGATCCCGGACGTCCCCACCATCACATCTCCTCCCGAACCGAGTGAAGAGAAAATCCGCCAACTGGCATACGCGAAATGGGAAGCTGCCGGCAAACCGATCGGCGACTGCCTGACGTTCTGGCTGGCAGCAAAAGCGGAGTGTTGTCGATCGTAAAGGTGATAAACATTCCCACCATCAGCGCGAAGATGTTATCGAGGAGTTCAGTGATCCAGGTTTGGACCTGGGATCCTAAAGATGCCTCAAAAACCCACCGGCGCAAACGCATCGAACGCTGATCGAAGTGCAGCGCCGACGATTGGCCTTCCAAGGAACTGGTGTCCTGCTGCGATTCATTTTTCTGCCATCAATTTTTCTGCCGCCTGAGTGCCAACTCGTGGATCACCGCCCGGCGAGTCCTGCCTGGAAAATCAGAATCGGATTCAGAATGACTGACGGTCCGCCAGAAGCGAGATCAGCAGAGCGCCGAGGACATCGAATTCCAGTCCGTCCGGATTTGCCAGCTGCACCGCAGCGGGTTCAATTTCAGGAGCATTCGGGATCTTGCCATTCCATAGCCTTGCGATCCGACCCAGACCGCCGGCGACCAGCATCTCACGGATGACGTGAAAGCATTGAACGCCATCGCTGAGCTGCACAAACGCCGGATGAGGCATCGTGCAGACCATCACCTGCAGCCCCGGAACTTCGGCCAGACGCACAGCAATTCTCGCCATCAGATTCGTCGCGTACGGAGGCACATCGACGGGCGGAACGTCGCTGTCATAATCTCGGCGTGTCGGTGCGAATCCGGGCGATTCGATATAGACGAACCGGCGCGCTCGCGCGATGGCTGCATCCAGAGCCCATTGCGTGTCGCGTCGCCCGTGAGTCGACGACAGCAATTCCCGATGCAGCTCGTTGAACAGCCGTTCGTTTACGGATTCGTCCAGCGTATTGTCGTCCCGGAGATCTTCGAGTGCTTGCCGCAGTTGATTGCGGCGATTTTCCAGTTCGGTCTTGATGGGTCCGTTTGGAAAGCGATTGATGACGGGTTCCAGCGCATTGTCCAGGAAGTCGCTGACTTGATCAACGAGTTCGTCAAACGTGGCGGGCAGATCATCGATGTTTGCCTCCAGGACAGTTCGGAGCGGTCCGAATTCAGGCGTTTCGCAGCCGGGCGCTATGTTCTGCAGGACCGCGGCGGCAAAGGAACCGTTGCCCGCGGCGGGTTCGGACGGTTCGTTCCAGCGAGACTGGGCGAGGGCAATCATTCGCGGCACAATCTGTGTCGTGCGGCGAAAGGCCATGCGCGCGATGTCGTAGGCGAGTCGGCCGTTCTGTGTGGACAAGCCGACCAGTTGAGTCTCGCGACCTCCCGGCGATCCGGGACTTCCCCGTCGCGGATCGGCCGAGTGTGCCTCTGACGTCAGTCGTCCGCCGGACAGCACGGCTTTCCAGTTGCCACCCGCACGACCGGCAACCAGCAGATCTCGGCGGGCCATCGTCGGCAGACGCGGAGCATCCCGTGGGTCGGTTTCTCCGGCAAGCTGCAGCACGGAAGAAATGGCTGCGTCGAGCGGATTCAATCCCAGCGGCTGTTCAACCGGCGGTGCCTTCAGCCCGAGAATTCCCGCGTTGGAAACACCGCGTCGCGGAAGACCGCCAGCGACAGCCGACCCCGCAAAGCGGTTACTGACCGGCGCCGGCAGAACGGCTGCAGCGGCGGCGGCGACCTTCGCCTCGACGTTGCCGTAGATCCGTGATTCGCCGCCCTGTTTGACGATGACGACGTCCGTTCGCAGGATCGGATCGACCGGAACGCTGGTGGCGTTCTCGGGAATGCCGGGACGGCGGAGCGAAAACGGGTCGCGCAGCAGCGTCAGCGTCCCGGTGCCCGGAATCGCCGCTGGTGATGTCACGATTCCTCCGGCTCCGTCGCCGCGCTCTTCGCGCGCATCGAAGACGAACTTTCGGTTGTAAACCCGGACGGCTGCTCCCAGCGGCAAACCATTCAGCGTCAGTGCCACATCAATGTTTGCGGTGGCGGGATCTCCGTCGTCAACGAACTGAGCCGTCGGATTGAATGAATCTCGCAGGTTCACCGGCAGCGGTCCGTCGACAGCCGACACCACGGCTCCAAGCGGCGGGAAGGCGGGAAAACGGGCCGCTGCACCCGGCGTTGACGGGAGTTCGAAATCGGACGCAATGGCCTGCGCGACGACAAGTGCTTCATCCGGGTTTCCGGCCAGCGCATCGTTGGCAGCGGCCAGCAGATCGTTGCCGTCGGCCCTCAGTGAAACCGCTTCGTTGATTCGAATCACGGGTTTCTGTTCGTGCGCGTGTCCAAAGAATTCGACGTTGGGTGAACCCAGCAGGTATGGCCCCAGGTCGATCGCTCGCACGCTGAAGAAGTCACGCACCGGTGGCGACGCTCCGGCAGCCAGCGGCGTCGGAACGAACTGCACTCCGAGGTTGCCGGTCGTCGCCGGTCCGACACGCAGCAAACGGCGGCGTTCCTCCGGAAACTCGTCGGACGGTGGTTCGCGAGTCAGCGTCAGCGGCTGACTTCCCGCGGCTGGCACGGTCGGTGCGACTGCGACCGGCACCCTCATGGAATCGATGGTCAGCAGCGTTCGTCGCAGCAGAGGCCCATCGGCCGGATCACGAACATACTCCAGCACTTCAATCGTGGATGTGCCGAGCTGCGTGGGCTTGGCGGGAATGTTCGAACGGAACACGATCAGCCGATTGTCGGCGTTGCTCTGTGAAGACAGCAGAATGAACGCCGGCGGTTCTGATGGTTTTCGAAACGCAGCAATCGTCGCCGACGGCGCGGATTCTCCCGCAAATTCTCCGTTTGCGGGATTCGCCTGAGCGATCGCCACTGCCTGATAGTAATACGGCTGCCAGCTCTCACCGACATTGTCGACGATTTGCATGGCCGCAGAGTTGTTGATGGTCAGATCCTGCCAATCCGGATGATTTGCCGGAATTTTTGGCGGCCCCTTCAGGCCGGTGTCCGCCAGCAGGGCGGAGTTCCGCACACGAAAAACGTTGTAGCTGATCGGGGCGGGACCGGGTGCTGCAATTGCGGTGACTTCCAGTCCATCGGGAACGGCACGAACTCGCAGGCCGGGCTGTCCCGGCTTGATTCGGCGTGGTACGGCGAACCACGCCACCGACGACGAACGGCCGGATTCCTGATTTGCCGCCGAAAGCGAGGAAACACGATAGGCGAACAACGTCGAAGCGCCGCCGGGAAGCTCGACTTCAATCTGACTCTCCAGCAACGGATCGGCGTTGAGTCGCGAGAACGCGATCGCGCTGCGCTGGCGGTTGTCCTCATCGGCGAGCAGAGTCGCCAGCGCCAGTGCTCGATCCATGGGCGTCGCCTCCGGCGCGGGTTCCGGGATGTCCGGATCAATGGCGTATCGAATCGCGGCCTCTGTCGCTTCCCAGACGACGTAGCCCATCGCCTGCGGATCGGCTGGCCATGTCAGAACTCCACGAGCGCGGTTGGCGGCGTCGGGAAGAGCCGTCCACTGCAGATCGGCCGTGATTTCCGGAACCTCCGGCGGCAATGGATCAAAGATCTTCGTTGTTCTCGGCCCGGCTGTTTCACTGAATTCACCGGCAGGACGAATGCTTTCTTCCGCACGAGCAAAGGCGGCATAATCCCATTGCGACTGCAGCCGGAAGTCGGCCCTGAACTGATGGACGGTTAAACGGTAGCGGCGGTTTTCGTCGTCCGGCACAGGCGTCAGAATTTCGACGTCGGCATCATGCCCCGACGTTACGGACGGATTCCGCGCGGCGTCGAATGAAACGACGGCGGCGCCTTCAACGGGGAGATCCGAATCGATCTGAAGCCCAGGTGAAAACACCGGCGGACCTGCCGATCCGGAATAGAATCGGCCATGAAATTCGATGAATCGCGCCGAACGATCCGTCCAGTCCCACGCGAACTCAACGATCAGATCACCGGTGACCTTCCGACCGGTGGCGGTGTCCGGATCGAGCGATGTGGTCACCGAATGCAGTCCGGGAATCTGCACCGGCGGTGCCACGGAAACGTACGTGCTGTGAGTCCACGCGGACCAGCGCCCGAAGACGTCGCCTCCGGCCAGCAGATACTCCGTGTCGTGCAAACCGGACACCGGAACTTCAGACACCGGATCGGTGAACACAACCGGTTCTTCGGGCGGGGCGCTGCCCGCATTTTCGCCTCGTGGCGGTGTGAAGAGTTCGAAGCCCTGCGGGAACGGTCGCGGAGAATTCAGCAATTCTGACGTGTCCGCCTTACGACTGCGCGCCACGACGTAGCCCTGAGGCAGCATCGCATGATTCCACGTCAACTGCACGGATTCCGTTTCCGGTTGATCGACTGCGGGCGGCCGATTGCGCCTCAGTCGGTCAACCGAAAACGCCGCCGCTTCGGGGTCCGGACGACCCTGAGCGAGCGCTGCGAGTTCCACCTTGATGCCATCGGCCAGAATGAAAGTGTTCGTGACCATGTAGTCGAAGTCGGTGTGGAACGACAGCGCAGGTTCCACGGCTTTGGGAAGCGGCGATTCCGACGCCGGTGGAAAATCGATCGTGCCGTAACCCAGCGCCGCGGCCGCGTAACTTTCTGATCCCACTGACAGCATCGTGACTCCCACCACGGGAATGTCGAACTGCGTGGGATCAGGTCCGGGAGCGACACCGGGAAAATCAGCCTGGCGGATTCCTGGGCCGGTCTGTGTGTACAGAAACGCGGCCTGAAGGTTGTTCGGATCGGCGTCATTGGTGGACAACAGGCACTTCGAAATCATCGGCAGCACCGAATCTGCGGGATCTCGCACAAAGCTCAGATAGCTGTCGATGTTCGGAGGCGGCCAGTTGGGGGTCGGAATTGTGGCAATGCCGGTCAGCGGCAGCGGTTGATGCAGCATTGCGGCCAGTTCAAGCCGGATGCGAGCTGCCTCGACCCCCTCTTTATTTGCGGGATCAAACCCCTGAGGATGAGGATCGTAATGCGGCGAAGCGATCTCTCCGCGTTTAAAAGGCAGGCCAACAATTTCGATCAGATCCCAGTCGTTCAGGTTTGCGAAGTCGTTGGCGGTGATCCCCTGAATTGCCGAAATCAGGCCGTTACCAGTGACGCTCAGCGCCGCGACTCCGGGAGCGCGAAAGCGACACTGAGACGCCGACGCGACTGAGACTGTCTGACCGGGGATCCGTCGCCCGACGCGGTCCAGCGCCTGAATCGTCAGCGACGAACCGGCGTCCGGAGTGGCTCGGAAGAACACATGAAACATGTTGACGCGGCCCCATTCGACGGTGCCCGTTCCGCTGATCTGCACTTCACTGGCGATCTGCTTCAGCGCGATTCGCCCGCCTCGACGAAAGACCTGAAACGGCTGCCGCGGAAATCCCAGCGACGGCAGACTGCACCACCGCAGAGCTACCGGCAGACCATGCTGGCCGAACGCTGGCGGCTTCGGCTGATACTGGCCCAGTTGGGCCAGTACTTTGCGGATCATTTCGGGGCTGGCGTCTGTCAGACCACGACTGAACAACTGAGCGGCCTGCGGCAAAACGTGCCTACTCATTGTCGTCCTCCCATGGTGCCGAGGATTTCAGATCAACATCAGCAATCGTGATGACTTCGGCGGCCAGGCCGAACAGCGAACTCGCAAGGCGATGAATTGACAGTCGCAGCGTCAGTCCCGCAGCGGGAATCGTCAGCGCCGGATTCAGCATAACCAGCGTTCGTGTACTGCCGGCCGATCGCACAAATCGCTGAACCGCAGAAACCGGTGCGGCCGTGACTTCCATCGCTAACACGTCTTTCATAACAACTCGCTGAAACGCGGGATCGCTGGGAGGAGCCTGAAGCGGCACGGTCTGCAGCGTCGGTTCAAATCGTGTCCGCCACAACGGTTCGGCCGCATCGAGCAGAATTGCGTGCGGCGTAAAGCCAGTGCCGCTGGTTTTCGGAATCCAATAAATCGTGATGCCCGAAAGCGGTGGCGCGGGCAGCGGTTCTTCTCCCGCCGCCGACATCGCACTCAGCAGTTCCACGTCCGTTGCCGAGCCAACCGGTATGCCTCCCGGCATCAGCGGAGCGCCCGCAGGCAGGTTGAGAAACGGCCCCTGCAGCGCGCGGTGACGAATGCGCTGTTCACGCAGATCCGCAACCAGCGCGGTCGGCGTCGGATATCGGCCGGTGCGGAACTGACGGCGAAACAGCGGCACCGTCGGCTGATCCGCGGCGACCGGAGCCGGTTCTGCTTCGACGTCCAGCGTGTAAGCCATCAGAGGTCGCAATGGAACCGGAAGGCTGTACGAACCGTGTGAATGAGTTTCGATCTCTCCGGTACACGGCAGCAGTCCGGCGGCAATCAGCGATTCCAGAGCTTCGCGGTAAGGTGTGCTGATGCCGGACTGCACGGGAACCAGAGTCGTCAGTTCGTCTTCCGGCATGGGCACGCCGTCGGCCGCTCGAAGGCGGATTTTCAGGCTGCGGCCGTATGCCTGGTAAAGCTGGATCGTGGCCAGATCGTTGAACACCAGTTTCACCGGATCTTCAAAGAAGTGAAACTGTTCATCCGTGTTCGGCGTTGTGGCCAGCACCCGCGAATCGAGTCTGTCGGGCGGCAGTGCGTCCGTTTTGAAGACGAACCGCTGCGTTTGCGGCACGACCGCTTCACCCTCGGCTTCGGCGTCGTACTTCACGGACAGAGTGTACTTTTCGCCCGGCAGCAGCAGCGGCACGGGAGCGCCGTTGTCGAGATATCCGGAAACGGTTTGAATGTCGCCGGTGCGGACTTCCTGTTCCTGCTGAGCGCGCTCAGATTCGGCGCGGGAACAGACTTCCACGACGGCTAAAATGACGCGTTGATCGTTGCCGCCCTTGCCGCGAATTTCGATCCGCAGCCTCTGCGTCTTTTCCTGAGGCTTGATCGTCAGCAGCAGGCGTTCCAGCGATTCAAAATCCGATTCTGACAGCAGCATCGCGACGGGCAGCACTTCTGACAGCCACGGCGATGTCAGCCAGTCTGACGGCAGGTTGGTGGTGACTCCGGTGATCGCCACGGGGTTCAGCGACGCCACACTTTGTTCTTCGATCTCGCCGCCATCCAAAGCGATCTGCACGACGAAGACGCGCTCCCGATGACGCGGCGGCATTGCAAGAAACAGCAGAACCTGGTTTGCGGAACCGATTTCAAGCTCAACCCAGCGGCGAGCGCTGCGGGCGGCCAGAAAGTCCCGGACGCGCGGCGTGATGTTCAGATCGGACTTTTCCGCCGAAGCCAGCCATCGCGGCAACTGCAGTGCTCGGAAACACTGCGAATCGAGCTTCGGTTCGGCGCTGGCTGGCACATAACAGAATCGCAATAACAGCGCATCCGCGCCGACGAGCGTTACGGTGTCGATTTTGCTGCCGCGCACCTGCAGGATGGTGGCGGTACGCTGCGGTCGACGCTCCTCGTCAATGCCTGCCGACCGGCGGCCCTGAAACGCTTCCAGCCGGAGCGGCACGAAATTGTCGGCT
>JANOUN010000233.1:0-1873 GCA_031416875.1 Planctomycetota bacterium
TATGTCGAAAGAAAAACGTCAACAGCAGCGTGGAAATATGATAGCCGTCACTGTCAGCATCCATCAGCAGAATGATGCGCGCGTAGCGCAGCTGATTCACTTCGAAGTTGGAGCCGACACCTGCCCCCAGCGTTTCGACGATGTCACGGATTTCGTTGCTCTCCATGATCTTCGACATGGTGAGCGATTCTGTATTGAGAATTTTTCCTCGCAGCGGCAGGACGGCCTGAGTCCCAGCTTTGCGACCCATCACGGCGGTCCCACCGGCCGAATCTCCTTCGACAATAAACAGTTCCGATTCCGCTGGATTCTTCGACTGACAATCGACCAGCTTACCCGGCAGATTCGTCTTGCGACCACCGACCGTCTTGCGTCGCACCTCAGAGACGGCTTCACGACTGGCCTGCCGCGCGCGCGCGGAAAGGACCATGCGACCCAGAATCACATCTGCCAGCGACGGATTGTTGTTCAGCCAGTTTTCCAGCGCCGGACGCACGACGCCATCCACGGCGGATGACGTTTCAGGATTGTTGAGGCGTTCCTTGGTCTGCCCCTGAAACATCGGGTCGCCGATAAAGATGCTCAGCACACACACGATGCCTTCGCGGATATCTTCCGCCGAAATCGTCACACCGCGGGGCTTGAATCCATGCACCTCCATGTAATTGCGAACCGCCTTGTTGACGCCGGATTTCAGACCATTCTCATGCGTCCCGCCGGCATATGTGCGAATTCCGTTGACGTAGCTGCGAATGTTTTCCTCGGTCGAATCCGTCCAGCGCAGCACCACTTCGACCTTTGCATCTTTGTCGTCCTTGCTGGCGAAAAACAACTGCTCGTGCGCGGGCTTCTTACCTGTATCCGTGGTCACCTTTTCAATATACGCGACGATGCCGTCAGGATGATGCAGTTCATGTGTCTCTTTCTTTTGTTCATCGTGGAAGACAATGGTCAGTCCGCCGTGAATATATGAAATATCCTCCAGATGCTGCCGAATCGTTTCACCGTTGAACAGTGTGCGCCTAAAAATGTCGTCGTCTGGACGGAAGAAGATTGTGGTGCCTCGCCCGCGAAACGGTTTCACCTTCTGGACCGGACCACTGGGCTTGCCACGATGGAATGTCTGGACCCATTCGAATCCGTCGCGATGGACGGTCGCGATCAGTTCAGAAGATAAGGCGTTGACGACGGACGAACCCACACCATGCAATCCGCCGCTGCGGGTGTAGTTCTTGTCGCTGAATTTTCCGCCTGCATGCAGCGTCGTCAGGATCACTTCCAGTGTCGATTTCTTCATCTTCGGATGTTTGTCGACCGGGATGCCGCGACCGTTGTCATGGACCGTACAGGAACTTCCGTCCTTGTGCAGCGTGACGGTGATGCGATCACATTCGCCCGCCAGGAATTCATCGACGGAGTTATCGACAATCTCCCACAGCAGATGATGCAGCCCTCGCGAATCCACGCCGCCGATATACATCGACGGGCGGCGGCGTACGGGTTCAAGACCTTCGAGGACTTCGATGTCTTCGCCGGTGTAGCTCGAATTTGATTTGGCGGGTGATGCCATTAATGAGAGTTCCTGTGTGGTATCAACGTTGATTAAATTGATCGACTGTCGCGCATGGGTGTTACCGCGTTCGATTGTGTAGTTGGGAGGGCGAGGCTCCTGCCGAGCCGTGGGTTTCGGGACCTGTTTTCGGCTCGGCCTCCCGGGAACCAACGTCGATTGCACTCAACCTTCCCCAACGCCGCCAAGTTCGCTCCAGTCAACTAACTGAATGTCGGGTTGAATGAGTTCCACGAAACCGGTTCGCGAACTGGTTTTGACTCCGCGACCGCCTCGGGATGTGACCTGGTACTTCGTCTTCCC
>JANOUN010000234.1:0-4010 GCA_031416875.1 Planctomycetota bacterium
TCCTCCGACGGCTGGGCGACACGGCACCGGTGAGTCCAGTGCCGACGGGTTCAACGAACGAGACACGGTCCTGGGAAACAATGAGCGCGGCGAATTCGGTGCGTCAGTTGAATGAGCGCATGACGGAAAACGGCATCGTCACGCTCGACGATTTCAAAAAATACGTCAACGAGAAGCTGCCAGCGGAACTCGTCACGCAATCCATCATCGGCAGTTATCACATTCTGCAGGACGGTGCCGCTCACGGTGCAGACCCGGCAACGGCTGAGGGCGCAGCCACCGTTGACGTGCAGCGCAAGGCTGAAGCGACGGCGGCGCGTCTTCCGGATGAGTTTCTGCGCGAGATCCTGAAAATCATCGCCGCATCTGATCCCAAACAGACACCAGAAGAAATTGCTGCGTCCGTACCTGATGAAAAAATGCGCGAGATTGCGGCGGCTCGCATTTCCGCCGAAATGTTCGATGTCTTTTCAACAATTCAGGAACGCACTCCGGATGATAAGCGGCTGCTGCAGATCCGGACGCGTCTTCAGAAAATTGGCGCTGATGATCCCAAGGTTCTGTCACTCGCGATGAACGAAGAACTCATTCAGCTTGTTTGGGACGATTTGCAGGCTCGCGTCGGGCATCTGATGCCGGGTGGCGAGAACGTTGACACGTTCAACGCGAATGCTCTGGCGATGAAGAATATCCTGACGGGATGGGAACAGGGCGATCTCGCCGCTTTCAATACGGGTATCCAGAACTACGGCGAGACTCTGAAGGCCCACCCGGTGCCGCACATGAGTACCAGTGTAGTGAAGCTGGAGGCTTGGTTTAACTTCGTCGAACCATTCTATCTGGCGATTAGTATCTACCTGCCGATTATCGTGCTGTCGTTCGTAGGCTGGCTTTGCTTCGGAA
Organism: Planctomycetota bacterium; assembly: GCA_031416875.1. Classification (GTDB taxonomy): domain Bacteria; phylum Planctomycetota; class Planctomycetia; order Planctomycetales; family Planctomycetaceae; genus SXXK01. The sequence goes on from JANOUN010000234.1 coordinate 904, forward strand.
CGGTCCTGCGAAACACTTCGTTATTCCTGCTGGTGCTGGCATTCCTGCTGCACACGGCGGCGTTGATTTTGCGCATGTGGATTTCCGGGCGACCACCCGTCACAAATCTGTATTCGTCGGCCATTTTTATTGGCTGGGGTGTCGTCCTTGGCAGCTTCTTTATTGAACTGCTGCTGAAACGCGGGATCGGGAATCTCATTGGCGCATCTGTCGGTGCGTCAACTTTGGTGATCGCTCATTATCTCGCGCGTGATGAAGGCGACACGCTGGGTGTGATGCAGGCCGTACTCGATACCACGTTCTGGCTGGCGACGCATGTCGTGTGCATCACGCTGGGTTATGTTGCCACGCTGGTGGGTGGCTGCATGGGAATCGCTTATTGCGTCATGGCCGCCCTGAATCCCCGTGCGGCCGGAATCAAGGCCACTGACAAACCGACCGATGAGTTCAAGCTGTTCGGTAAAATGGTGTACGGCGTGGTTTGCTTCGCCATCTTCTTCAGTCTGGTCGGTACGGTCCTGGGCGGCCTGTGGGCCGATGATTCCTGGGGCCGTTTCTGGGGCTGGGATCCGAAGGAAAACGGTGCGATGATGATCGTGCTGTGGAACGCCATTATTCTGCACGCACGCTGGGGCAAACTTGTACGAGACTACGGAACGGCCGTGCTGGCTGTCGTCGGCAACGCCGTCACTGCGTGGTCCTGGTTCGGCGTGAACGAATTGAAGGCCGGACTGCACTCGTATGGATTCACGGAAGGCCGTCTGCTGGGAATGGTTGGGTTCATGGCCGTGCAGCTGGCACTGGTCATTGCTTTTGCAGCGTTCGCGACACTGATAAAGAAAACCTCTACATCCTCGATGCCGTTGAAGAGTACCTCCTGATTTCCTCGTGAGACCTCATTGATGATCACGCCCCTCAGTTTCCGATCTGTCGCGTTCTTCATTGTTGTGGCCAGTGCAACTGCTTGCGCTCAGGACGAGTACCAGCCGAACATTGCCGCTGCATCGAAGGATGCCGAACTGGCTTTGAAAGGGTTTGTGCTGCCGGAGGGCGTCAAAGGTTCGTTAGCGGCCGCTGAGCCGATGGTCGCCAATCCCGTGTCGTTCACGATCACGAACGACGGGCGATTGATCGTGTGTGAGACCTTTCGCCAGGAATTGGGAGTTGAAGACAACCGTAACCACATGAACTGGCTGGAAAACGACCTGCAACTGGAATCCGTCGAAGAACGCTCTGCCATGTTTCACAGGTACATGGGCGATGATGTGCAGAAGTGGGCTAAGGAACACGACCGCCTCAGAATGCTGCAGGACACGAACGGCGACGGCACGTATGATCTCGATACGGTCTTCGCCGACGGCTTCCATGATATCATTGAAGGAACCGGCGCGGGAGTTCTGGAACACAACGGACGCATCTATTACACCTGCATTCCGAAACTCTGGAGCTTTGGTGATGCGGACCGCGACGGAGTCTCGGATGATCCGCAGGCATTGCATCACGGATATGGTGTGCGAGTTGCCTTTCGCGGTCACGACATGCATGGCCTCGTCGTCGGCCCTGACGGCAGGATCTATTTCAGCATCGGAGACCGCGGCTTTAATGTGATTACGAAAGAAGGCACGCGACTGAAACGCGTCGATACCGGTGCGGTGTTTCGCTGCGATGCAGACGGTTCGCATCTGGAAGTCTTCGCGTATGGACTTCGCAATCCGCAGGAGCTGGCGTTTGACGACCACGGCAATCTCTTCACCGGCGACAACAATTCCGACAGTGGCGACCAGGCACGCTGGGTGTATGTTGTGCAGGATGGCGATACCGGCTGGCGGATGTACTATCAGTATCTGGATGACCGTGGTCCGTGGAATCGCGAACGCATCTGGTATCCGTACCGAAGCGATGACGAAACGTCGGCCGTTCAGCCAGCCGCGACATTGCCGCCGATTGCGAACCTGGCCGATGGTCCATCGGGGCTCACGTTTTATCCGGGAGTCGGCCTGCCGGATAAATATCAGGGTCACTTCTTCATGGCCGATTTTCGCGGCACGGCCGGCAACAGCGGCATTCGCAGCTTTACCAATACGCCCAGGGGTGCAACCTTCGAGCTGGCCGACTCGCATCAGTTCATCTGGTCGATTCTGGCGACGGATGTGGACTTTGCACCGGACGGCAGCATGGTCGTCAGCGACTGGGTTAACGGCTGGAACGGAGAAGGCAAAGGTCGTCTGTATCGCTTTGCCCATGAGGTGGATTCCGCGAACGCCAAAGCGGCCGATTCAGTTGACTTGCTCGGCGGAGGAATTGCGAAATCCAACGTGCCGGATCTGGTGAGATTATTCACGCACGCTGATCGTCGGGTCCGCCAGCAGGCGCAGTTTGAACTCGTCCGACGCAATAAACTGGATGAGTTAATGACGATTGTCCGCACTGCAGGCCATGACGTTTCGCGGCTGCATGGACTCTGGGGCTGCTGGCAGGCCGGACTGTCGTCGGTTGAGAATGCGAATGCCGTCAACAGTTTGATCCGCGAGATGCTGTCGGATCCGTCGAGCGGATATTCGACGGAATTGCAGACACAGGCGATCAAGGTGATGACCGATCTGCTGTCGCGTCACGGTTTTGCGGCAGTGAACGGCGAGCTGAGAACGAACCTGACATCCCTCTGTAAGGAATTCACCCAGCGCGACGATTTGCGGCTGGCGGGATTTGCGGCGACTGCCGTGGGAACTCTCGGCACTGCGGACGATGCCATGTCCCTGCTGGCTTTGCTGGATCGCAACAACAACCTGGATCCGGTGGTTCGTCATCAGGCTTCTATGGGGTTAGTGAAACTGGCGGAACGGCATCCGGGACTGCTGGATGATCTTGCCAACTACGCTGGCACGCCGGGGCGACTGGGTGTCCTGCTTGCGATGCGGCGTCAAGGCAATGCCGCCATCGCTCAGTTTCTGAAAGACGGTGATTCGTCGCTGGTCGCCGAAGCCGCGCGAGCGATCAACGATGAACCGATCGAAGCCGCGGAGATTGCCCTGGCCGATCTGCTGGGAACGCCTGGCCTTGATGACAACACCTTGCGACGCAGCATGAATGCCGGCTACCGTCGCGGG
>JANOUN010000235.1:0-2200 GCA_031416875.1 Planctomycetota bacterium
CTGTACCTTCGGCGACGCGGATGGCAGTCACCGTCTGATCCGGCAACAGTTCAGAAATGATTGAGAGGGCTCCTGAAAGAGAGTGCCCCTGCTCCAGCAGCATCCGCAACTGTCCAATTTTGCTGGCCCAGATGGATTTGCTCTCCTGCTCATGCGCCCTGAGTGACTGCAAAAGCGTATCGCCGTGGCCAACCCCGCCAGCCAGCAGCATCAACAGCGAAGCCTGCCGCAGGGGTTCAGACCGGTTAGTCATGAACAACCACATCTGAATAAACGTCATAGCCACGCCCCTGTTGTCCACACGCAGACGGACAAATCATTCAACAGCTTTATCAGCGGCAGAAACATTGAGATGACAAGAAGTGCCACGACAACAGCGGTGACCAGGATGGCCAGGATTTCAAACCCCACCGCGAGAATTGAGCCGTGCCCCCATGATGCCTGTTCCAGCGATGAGGCAAACAGCATGAACGACTGAGCGGTTTCCTGCCGTGCGTGTTCAGACTGACTCTGATCGCTGATCCGCAGCAGAAGTGACAAGGGCAGTCCGTGGAGACCGCTGCAGACCAGATTGACCGGCTTACCACTTCTCAATTCCGTGGCCATTTCTTTTCCACGTCGGCGAACTTCCCGAAAGCCGCTCGCATCTGTCGCCACCGAAATCGCATCTCCGACGGATGCATGATTTCTCACCAGCACACCCAGAACTCGCGCGACACGGGCCTGCATCAGTAATCGTAACGACGTCCCCAGCATCGGGACAACGCTCAGGATTTCTGCTGCCGGTGACCAGATGATCATGCTGTAAAATGTGACCGCCACAGCCGTCGTCAGGAACACAACACTCAACAAGCCTGGCACTCCGAGCATCGAAATGAAGTCGCTGATGCCGATGATCAGTACCGTGAGCCCCGGGAGTTCCACTGCAAAGCCGATAAAGATTTCTTTGAATTTTGGAATCACGATCAGCGATATGGAATAACCGGCTGGAATCAGCAGTAACAATGCCAGAAACGGGGCCACCATTTTCGTCGCAAACAGATGTCGCTGCACCTGCATGATCCCCAGCGACGGCAGCAATTCCGCCACGCTGAGTGACTTTTGCTCAGATGCCATGCCGGAATTCATGATGCTCCTGATCTCCATCGGCACAAACGCATCCTGCATCAACGGCTCAGAACTTCCGGCTGCCATCTGCCGCGACAGCCGCAGCAACATGCCTTGCGGCCGAACCTGCAGCCACCAGTAACCGGCAATCCAGAGCCCCAGGCAGGTCAGCAGCGCAAACCCTGCGGCCGGGATCAGCAACAGGGCGAATTCCGGCACGGCGATCGATAACAAAATCGAAACAATCACCGCACATCCCGCCATGCCCGATAACCACGGCATCGCCATCAGCAGAGGATGTTCGAATGGTTCATGCGCCATCGCCGCGATCGAAACATGTGCTGGCAAGCCCGTATGCAGTGCTTCCTGAATTCGTTCCCCGATCCGCAACTGGAGAATTCGAGGAATCGCCGCCAATGGCATTCCCAGACGCTTGTCGATCGCAATTTCAGAAGAAGTTACCAGCGTCATGCCACGCGTCAGGAGATACGCAGCCAGTGCGTTTTCGCTTTCCGCATCGAAAATGCCGAAGACCGAGACACCGGTCGGTAGAACTGATTGATATTTGTAAGTTGGCATTTTGTAAGATTACTGCCCCAGATGTCGATACAACTCAGCGGCTGGCCAGAAAACCATGACCGAATACATCAAAGCACAGCCGCCCGCGATCACGACGAACATGACGAATGGCATCAACAGGCGCAGCCATGCGAAATTTCTTTCCAGGCGATTGCGATAAAAGTCTGCAACGGCCCTCAGACGCAGCACCATTCGATCTTCACTGTGCTGAACCTGCTGCAGGCACACGTCCAGCAGTGGCGGCAAGGAGAACCTCCGCAACCTGCGTGGAGTGATGGCTGTATTGAATCCGGGGCCGATTCCATCACCACTGATGATATTCGCAGCGATCTCATGGCAAGCCCGTTCCAGTCGCTGCGACCCCGACGCACCGCCCGCAAGTGTCAATGCTTCCGGTAACGCTATGCCGCGATCTGTCAGCAGCGACAACATGCGAGTGAGCGTATAATTCTGCAGATCCCGCACAAGGGCACGGACGCCCGGCAGCAGCAGGAATAGTTTTTCCGGCCCTTGA
>JANOUN010000236.1:0-15317 GCA_031416875.1 Planctomycetota bacterium
TCAGCAGGGAGCATTCAGATGCCACGGTTTTCGGCGGTTTGTGGATTTCAGGCAGGAGTAGTCGCGATCATGTTGACATACGCCGCCATCACTCTCATGTCGCCGGTCAGCGTCAAGGCATCGCCGACATCACTCGAACCCGTCCAGGATGAAATCGCCGCTCCGCCGTCCAAGGCGGCCATGGACGAGTTGATGAAGCAGAAACTTTCAGCGGCTCAAGGGGCGCTGGAGGCTGTGTCACGTGAAGATTATGAGCAGCTGCATGACATGTCGCTGCAGTTGATCGCGCTCAGCCATAAAGAAGTCTGGGAGCAGATGGCAAGTCCTCGCTTCGTTCAGGATACTGCCGATTTTGTGGCGGCGGTTGAGTTCATGGATCGGATTCGCAATGAACTGCGAGTTTCACATCACTGCTGACGCATGAGTTCATCGAGATTCTGCAACTGCGATTCGATGCGTGTCGATTCGAAACCCGGACTGTGAATCGCACGGGGCAGGGACTGCAACTTTTGATTGCTTGCGAGCAGCGCCGGAACTTCGGAGCCTGGAACCGGCTGAGAGTAGAGATAACCCTGCGCGTGGGAGCAACCCATTTCATAGAGCAGGTCGCGCTGTTCTTCTGTTTCAACGCCTTCGGCCACAACGTCCAGATTCAGATTCTGGGCCAGATTGATGATGGTTCGCACGATATCCCGCGCTTCGCTGCTGCTCAGCATTTTGTGCACAAATGAATGATCAATCTTCAGCTGGTCCAGCGGGATGCGGTGCAGAAAGGCCAGTGACGAGAACCCGGTTCCAAAGTCGTCGATCCCGATACGAATCCCCAGATCGCGAAGTTCATTCATGACAATGCGAGTCTGTTCGGGATTGCCGAGCAGCGCGGCTTCATTGACTTCCAGTCTCAGTGTGTGCGGGTCGATGCCGACCGTCGCCATGGTCAGAAGCAGGTTCTGTTTGAAACCCGGCTGATTGAATTCTTCCGACGAGCAGTTCACGGTGATGCTGATATTCGGGCCATCGAACGCGAGGTCATTCCACTTCAGCACTTCTTCACACGCATCATCAAGTATGGCGCGACCCAGCAGACTGGTCAGGCCCAGTGATTCCATCACCGGAACAAACACGTCCGGCCCGACGACTTCCTTACGCGGATGATTCCACCGGCACAGCGCTTCGAATCCTTCGATCCGACCAGACGACAGTCGCACGATCGGCTGAAAAACCAGAAAGAATTCATTGCTGCGAATCGCCTGCCGCAGGTCGTTTTCCAAAATCAGCTTTGCTGTCGCGCCGGCCTGCATTTCCGGATCGAAAATGCAGTACCGACGGCGGCCGCTGGTCTTCGCATAGTACATCGCTGTGTCGGCTTCCCGAATGGCGTCGGCGGGTGTTTTGAGTTCTTCGCCACCAAAAGCAATCCCGATACTGACACCCATCAGCACCTCGCGAGTGCCAATCAGGAACGGCTCGGCAAGCGCAACGATGATACGTTCGGCGATCTGTTCCGCATCCGCGCGCGAATCAAGCTGATGCAGCAGGATGGTGAATTCGTCACCCCCGTGACGCGCGATTGACCAGCCTGATTTCTGTCGGGCAATGACATCCGATCCGCGCAGACAGCTTTCAAGTTTACGGGCAACGCTGCACAGCAACAGGTCACCGGCGTCGTGTCCGTGGTTATCGTTGATGCGTTTGAAGTCATCCAGGTCCAGAAACAGCACCGCGTTCAAACCGTACCTGTGCTGATCCAGATTGATGACCTTTGACAGTTGTTCTTCAAACAGAAGTCGATTCGGAAGCCCGGTGAGTACATCGCGGACCTTACCTTCGGTGACATCGGCCAGCGAACCTGCCAGGCGGACTGCGGTTCCGGCAGCGTCGAGCTGCATGACGCCACTGCAGAGCATCCAGCGATAGGAATCGTTACGGTGCCGCATGCGAAGTTCGCAGTCAAAGCGACCGTTGTCGAGCGCAGCCGGAGTGCTGATCTTTTCGATAAATGCGCCTCGATCGTCCGGGTGCATCCGATCGAGCCAGACGTGAATTGTCGAATCGAGTTCGTCTTCTGCAAACCCCAGCAGTTCTTTCCAGCGGGATGACAGGAAGATCTGTTGTCGCGCAACGTCCAGATCCCACAGGCCAATCCGGGCACCTTTCGCCGCCAAAGCGTAGCGTTCCCGACTGCGCTGAAGTTCCGCACGCGCCCGACTGTGCTGCAGGTGCAAGGAAATGCGGGCCAGCAGAATCTCGTCATCAAACGGTCGAGCCAGAACATCATTTGCTCCTTCGCGGAACGCCGCCACGCCGTGCTGAGACTCCGTGTCGGCCGTGACCATAATGATCGGCGGCCCCGATTCAGATTGCTGTTGTCGAATCGTTCGCAGAATTTCAAACCCGTCCGGCCCTGGCAGATTCACGGTCAGCAGCACAAGGTCAGGTGCAGAATCGCGTAATTGATTCAGCGCGGCATAACCTGATTCTGCCGTTTGCACTCTGTATGCGTTGTCCGTCAGCAGGCGCGAAACGGAGTCCCGAGCGACGTGATCGTGATCGACGATCAGGATTGAGGCTTGCGCCGCCCGGCCTTCGGAGAATCGGAGATTGGGCTCCGAAAGTTGGATGATCAGGTCTTGTTGTTTCGTGGTGGAGATCACACCAGATTCCATTTGTGGGGCAGTCAGTCGGCGAATTGTCTCTTCTTTGAGACATGACGTTTACTCATTTGAACGTAGGTCGCGAACTGAAATCGCAGGCACGCTGCGTCTGCGATTCGCGGCGGAAGCGCTGGTGCCGCCTTGTAACGTCGGGGCTTGATGCCATTCGGCAACATGTTGATTCGTCCGCTTGCATCGAACGGAAGGGTGGCAGAATCTGTGCCGCCCCTGCAGGGCCAGGGCACTGTCGTTTTAGTCGGGGTTTCCCGTGGGCCAGGCTTCCAGCCTGGCATCAATTGAAGAAAACGCCCGGTTTTTTTAAAGCAATGACAAGCTGGAAGCTTATCCCACGAGTAAAACGACAGTCCCCCAGAGGCGCAGAGACCACGTGCAGACCCGCCATGGTCGATTCTGCCTGTCCTTGCGAAACCGAAAGAGGCGGGTTGGCCATGGGTTGAAATCGGAGGCTTGACGTGCCACCATTCGCCTTGAAAACTGCTGGCGATGACTTAAGGAACTGCGGGGTTCAAATTTCCGGGGTTCGGATTGGTCGTTGTTCAAAACGCGAGAGTGGCGAAATTGGCAGACGCGCTGGATTTAGGATCCTGTGCCTTAAACGGCGTGGGGGTTCAACTCCCCCCTCTCGCAGTGTTCTTTCTGTTTGCCGTGGGTCTGGAAAAGGGGTCAGGAACCAACAGTGCGAAGCACCCTCCTGGCCATTTGGCTATTGGTTCCTGACCCCTTTTCCAGGCGCGCCCGTTTTTGTGATTCGACCTCACCATGATTTCGGCGCTGAAGAACCAGATCGCCTTCTTCCGTCAGTTTCGGCAGCGGTTTGAAACGACCGGCGCGATCGCTCCCAGCAGCCGGTTTCTCGCAAGGTCCATGACCAGTTACCTGGCGGCCCGCGATCCTGCAATTCCGGTGCGAGTCCTCGAAATCGGGCCGGGCACGGGTCCTGTGACAAACAGTATTGTGCGGCTTCTGCGACCCCACGATGTGTTTGATCTGGTGGAACTCAATGAAGAATTCGTGCGAATTCTGCATCAGCGATTTGAGGCTGAACCTGCCTGGATGAGTGCGAAGGCACAATCGACCATTCATCAGCTCCCCGTGCAGGAGTTTGAGACTTCGGCCCCGTACGATTTCGAAATCTCCGGATTGCCGCTCAATAACTTCCCGGCGGAACTCGTGACATCGATTGCGGAGACGTACTTTCGACTGCTCAAGCCTGGCGGAGTGTTGAGTTATTTTGAATATATGTACGTGCGACCGATTCGCAAAATCGTCACGCGCGGTGCCGAACGCATCCGAATTACGGCGATCGATGCGACGATGCAGCAACAATGTGATCGGTGCCGCATCCGCCGTGACAACATCTGGCTGAACACTCCGCCCGCCTGGGTTCAGCATCTGCGCGGTTTGGAATGAGCCGTGAGCGAACAGCCCCGCAACGACGCTTTGCATCAACGTCTGACAGCCTCGTTGCAGCACCTTGAGTCTGTTCATCAGCGGCGCACGCGAAGATGTGTGGAAGCCGGCAGCACCACGGAATGCATCCTTGATGGCCAGCGCTGCGTGAGTTTTGCGACAAATGATTATCTGGGACTCACGCGTCATCCGAAAGTCGTTGCTGCGTTCGTCGCCGTTGCGGCCACGCAGGCTGGTGCTGGTGCGAGCGGGTTGATTGCAGGACGTTCGCCGTACCATGCTCGCCTGGAAGAAGCGCTCGCAGAATTTGAAGGGACGGAATCGGCGTTGTTGTTTCCGTCTGGCTTCGCTGCCAATGTTGGAACACTCACGTCTCTGATTGGTTCGCACGACGCGGTCTTCTGTGATCGCGAAAATCACGCGAGCCTCATCGACGGCTGCCGCGTGAGCGCCGGAAAGTTCTTCGTTTACGATCGAACGGAACTTGAGCGACTTTGTGAATCGATCGAACGTCGCCGTAACGACTATGACGCAGTATTCATCGTCACTGACACCGTCTTCAGTATGGATGGAACTCTGGCTGACCTGCCGCAGTTGTGCGACATTGCTGATCGCTTCGGAGCCACAGTCATTGTGGATGAAGCACACGGAACGGGAGTCTTCGGAGTGACCGGTCGCGGTGTGTGTGAGTTGCAGCAGGTGCAGGACCGCATTACAATGAAGATCGGAACGCTCAGCAAAGCGATCGGTGGCCTCGGCGGCTTTGTGGCAGGCTCAACAACACTGTGCGAATGGCTGTGGAACACGGCGCGCAGTCAGTTTTTTTCGACGGCTCTTCCGCCTGCAGTCTGCGCGGCGGCTACAGCGGCGGTGCAGGTGATCACGGACGAACCAGAGCGCCGCAGAACACTCGCAGCGCAGTCCATGTTCGCTCGTCAGCTGCTGCGGGAGGCTGAGCTCGATGTGATCAATGCTCCACCCGAGAGTCCCATCGTTGCTGTGCTGCTCCGCGATGATGAACTGGCCGTACGCGTCAGCCGGCAGATGACGACAAACGGATACTTCATCCCCGCAGTGCGCCCGCCGACTGTGGCCACCGGGACATCGCGGCTGCGAATGTCGCTGTGCTGCGAGCATTCGGAAGAGCAGATTCGATCCGCTGTGTATCAGCTTCGGGATGTTGTTCATTCCGAACGGCGCTGACACTGGAATGAACACGACGGTCAGCATAATCTCCGGCACCTGCAGCTCTGATTCTCTGTACGACACGGCGCTAGGGGACTGTTGATTTAGTGATTTTTGGGGCTCATGGTCATACCAACCCGAAGCGCCAGCGAGGAATTCAGCCGTTTCTGCCTCGCTGGCGCTTCGGGTTGGTATTAAGTCAACAGCCCGCCGCTGGTGTCCCACTGCGTTTTCAAGAACAGTTACCGGTAACGAGCGCCATTCCGCTCAACTCGACTCGGAGAGTCAAGCTGCTCATGTCCTTATCCGAACCCATCGCCCGCCTGCTCGCACCGGAACAAATTGATCCGGAACTGCGTCAACGCGCGGATCGCCGTGACGGGTTTGAGGACGAGTATCCGTTTGCGTCGCACTGGTTCGAAGTGGACGGGCATGTGCAGCACTACGTCGACGAAGGGCAGGGGCCGGTGCTGCTGCTGGTCCATGGCAATCCCACATGGAGCTTTGCCTGGCGGCGAATTGTGAAAGACCTCAGCCGCGATCATCGAGTGATCGCGATTGATCATCTGGGCTGCGGATTTTCAGAAAAACCGCAGGATCGCGATGTCTACACGCTGCATGAACATATGCAGCGCCTGTCGGCGCTCGTCAGGCTGCTTAGTCTGCAGCAGATCACGTTATTCGCCCATGACTGGGGCGGTGCGATCGGCATGGGCTGTGCCGGACGTATGCCCGCGCGATTCCGGCGATTCGTGCTGATGAATACCGGCGCGTTTCGCAGCCAGGCTATGCCATTCCGCATTGCACTCTGTCGCATTCCGCTGCTGGGAACATTCGGAGATCGCGGCCTGAACCTGTTCGCCCGCGCCGCTTTGACAATGGCGGTCGAGAAACCGCTCAGCCCTGCTGTGCGGGCTGGTTTTATCGCACCGTATGATTCGTGGGCGCATCGCATTGCCGTGCATGAATTTGTGCAGGATATTCCGCTTAAGCCATCTCATCGCAGCTACGCGACGCTGACGGAGGTTGAGCAGTCTCTGCAACAATTCCGCGATCACCCGATGCAGTTGATCTGGGGCATGAAAGACTGGTGCTTCACGCCGCAGGATTTTCTGAGAGAATTCCAGCGGCGTTTTCCAAACGCCCATTCACTGGAACTCCCGCAGGCAGGCCATTATGTATTCGAAGACGCTCCGGAAGAACTCTTGAGACAGACGCACATTTTTCTTGACGGTTGACGGTTGATGGTCTCTGGTCCTTGTTCATACAATCCGGCAGATTCAGCCGAAACCATCATGACAGTTGATACCGCACGCGGTTCACATTGGCTCGTTTAACCGCGTGCCCAGCGGGCCGCGATTGTTGTATTTGAAATTTCGTATTTGAAATTTGAGATTTGAAATACGAAGCGCGGGGCGTTGCCCACGCGGTTAAACGAATGTGCCATCCTCAACCGCACGCGGTATATTACGTCTGAGGCCATGCCTCGCCGGAACTTTTTCTTATGACCATCGAACACATCCTCGTCATCCCGACGCCCGTCTTTCATCAGGTTGGGCACTTCCAGGGTTTTTGCGGCGAGATTGACCGCTACCTGGAGGTGATTCTGAATCCTCAACACGCCAGCTATCGGCCTCGGCCTGAAATGGAACAGGATCCAACGTTCAAGCAGTTGATTCCGTACTGCGTGTTTCGCTGCAACGGTGAGGTTTTTTACTACCAGCGCGGGACCGCTCAGGGAGAGGCGCGGCTGCATGCCAGGCGATCCGTCGGAGTCGGCGGACATGTATCAACGCTGGATATGGACGGCGAACTCACGCCTTATCTGGAAGGCATGAAGCGGGAAATCGAGGAAGAAGTGGAGATTGGGACGGGCTGGCAGGAGAAATGCGTCGGGCTGATCAATGACGATGAAACAGAAGTGGGAAAAGTTCATCTTGGGATCGTACATATTTTCGATTTAGACAATCCCAAAGTTCTGCCCCGTGAAAAGTCGATGATAAACGCAGGATTCGCACCTCCGTCAGAATTGGTGCGCCAAATTGATGAATTTGAAACGTGGTCCCAGATCTGCCTCAAGTACCTTGCAGAGCTGGAAACTCAGTGAAAAACGCGGATTCCTGTGGATGATGCGAGTCTCATTGAAGTCAGGACTGCAACACCCGGTCGAATGCGTGAAGGATTGCGCAGGACTGAGTGGTCTCAGAGACATCAACGTACTCCGGCAAAAATTGCCGAAGCGATTCAAGGGAGTGAACGATGAAAACGTTATGTGCTGTACTGCTGCCAGCACTGCTCTTGCTTGGTGGCATGTGGTTCTCGGCTTCGGCTCAGGACGAAAAACCGGAAGTCCAGCCCGCGCCACTGCCGGGGCAGGTTTCCGAAACGGAACTTGGAGAGATTCTGGCGACGATCGGCTTGAAGCCAACCAAGACGGAGCAGCGTTACGACTTCGCATTCAAGACCAGCTACCGTGGTGAAGAGTGGAAGTTCTCGATGTCGGCTGTGCTCAGCCGCAACGGTCAGTCGCTGTGGGTGATGGCATGGCTGGACCAGATTCCGACAACGGCGGGCGAGGTTCCTCGGACCGCGTTGCTGCGTCTGCTGGCCGCCAATGACCGGATGGGCGAAGGGAAATTCTTCGCTTACATCCCGAACAACAAACGCTTCGTGTTGCAGCGCGTCGTGGCGAATCGCGACATGAACAACAAGGAGATCATGAGACTGCTGCAGGACCTCGCGGCCAGCGTGGCGGATGAATATCCGACATGGTCGGTTGCCAACTGGACCCCAAAAGCCGATCAGCAGGTGGCTGAAGGCGAAGGCAGTGGTCGCGCTGTACCTGAAAACCCAACCGCCGCAAGTCGTTCTGGTGCACCAGCCAACGTGAAGACGTCCGAAGCTGCATCGAAGTTCGACGGCAAATCCGTGAACTGACGCAACGGACCGCAATCTGATTACCCTCAAGGCCTGACCGTTCAGCAGACGGTGGGGCCTTGTTGCGTTTCACCGGAATGCGTTTTGTGAATCTGCCAGCTGGCAATATTGCCGTCCTGATGAGATCGAGACATCTGGAAGATTCTGCAGGAATTTCACTGGCAAATTGAGAATCTGTTTGCGTATACTCTGCGCCGGTCTGCACATGCCGGGAGTTTTCATGACTTTCGCTGTCGGACAGGTTTTCTGAGGCCTTCATGTCATTTCCCGCCGCAATCGATGCCAAAGCAAAGCCAGACGCACGACGTCCGAGGCTGTCGCTGCCGCGTGTTTTGCTGGCGGCTGTGGCTGTCTCTGTGGCGTTGGTTTGGTCGTCAACGGCTTCCGCAAGCTGTGGAAACTATCTGTACCGCAACGGAAAGCCGGTCACGGATTCATCGTTTTCGATGAATAACCACACCGAGAATTACGCCTCCGGCAAGACGCCAGCTGGTGTGCCAGCACAGCCCTGTCACGGGCCGAACTGTTCCGGGAATCCAATTCCACTGGCACCGGTGCCTGTCGCTCCGACGAATCTGATTCGCGGATTTGATCAGGCGACAATCCTTGAGGCACTCGCTGATTTGACATCGCCTTCGGGGGCGATCGAAATCCCCGCATCAGAACGAGGAGCCCGCTTTGAGCCCTCGTCCGTCTTCCGCCCGCCTGCTGCGTGAGATGAAATCTGCAACGCGGCTGCGCTGCATGCGCGTCGTTTTCCGATTGCTCTGAATCGTTGTTGCGCACTGCAACCTGAACGATTCCTGCAGCCAGTCTTGCAGATGCCGCTACAACTTTGCTCGTTTGCCGGCGCATACGCCCGCATTCCGATGTGTCGTGGTCTGGTTCAATTCGCATTGTCGCGTCTCACCGCGCGTGCTTCCGTTGTGATTTTCAATTCTCCCGCCGCGATCGCGCCGGGTGTTCTCTTTGCTCGTGGTCATTTTCCCGACTCTTTTGATGAAAGTTCTTCCCATGATCCGTTTGAATCGTAAGTCGCGAGGTTTCACCCTCATCGAATTGCTGGTCGTGATCGCCATTATTGCGATCCTGATTGCATTGCTGCTTCCCGCCGTTCAGCAGGCCCGCGAAGCTGCTCGCAGAACACAGTGCAAGAACAATCTGAAGCAACTGGGACTGGCTATGCACAATTACGAATCATCCTTTAGTCGGTTCCCTTCGTCCGGGCAGGGACTTGGCAGTGGTCCGTTGGGGCAGAATTTCGACCGCCACTCATTCTTCACTCATGTGCTGCCGTTCATTGATCAGGCGAATATTACAAATAAATTCGACTTTGGTTCTTACTACAATCAGACACCACAAAATATCGCCATGACTCAAATCGCTTTGCCCGGCTATCTCTGCCCGTCAGCTGCTCTTCGCAATGGCGATACGGACAGTCAGAGATTCGGGGCCATTGACTACGGCCCGACAATTCACACAAATATCAGTCCCATTACAGGCCTTCCTGACAGCACCACAATGGTTCATGGTGGTTTGCGATGGGAAGGGACTCGCCTGAGTCAGATCACTGACGGCCTCAGCACAACGATGGCTCTGGGAGAAGACGTCGGTCGAAATGACAAAATGAAATCGTTGTATGACGATCCATTTGTCCCTGGCGTCAAGCGATCACATTGGCGCTGGGCGGAACCAGACAACGCATTCGGCGTTTCGTTCACACCGAACTTTCATCGCAATCCATGGGGCGGTCCACCAACCTGCACGTGGGACAATATGAATTGTGGTCCAAACGATGAGTTGTTCAGTTTTCATACTGGCGGCTGTCATGCATTGTTCTGTGACGGACATGTGCAATTCATCTCAGACAGCATCGATTACCGAGTGCTGCGTTCGATAGTTTCTGCAGCAGAAGGCGAAGTCACTGGAGAGTTCTGATATTCGCGACCCCTCTCCCCATCCCGTTGACCAATAGCGTTTGTGAGAGCGAAGAGCGGAATTCATTTGTGGACCGACGCAATGCCTTTGCCATCCTGCTTTTCAGCCCTCACGCCACATTTTCAATCCGAAAGATCAACATGCCTCGAGCATCCATTCTGCTGTATTCCATCGTAATAATCTCATGCTGCGCGATCAGCATAATCTCCTCCACCAGCGTAGCTCAGGACTTTGATCTTTCGAGATTCGTCCCCGAGAGCAAGGAATTCCTTCTCCGGCAAAGAAAAGAACTGGCCGCGATGAAGGAAGATCCTGTGACGTACGAAGTGCGTCAGAATGTTCGACTGGATCAGATCCCGGAAGGTACGAAGGAGATCCTGATCTGGATCGCGATTCCTTCCGATGAGATGAACCAGCGAGTGCTGGCACTCGGGACGGATTTGATCCCGGGAGAATGGAAGATTGTGGAAGATGCCGATCGACGAGGAAAGTTCCTTTACTCAAGGATTGCCGACCCCGCTTCACCCGCGTTGGATTTTGGAATTGACTACAAGCTGGTCCGTTCACCGATCTTTGTGAACATTGATCCAGCACGTGTTCTCTCTCTGTCAGATCTTGAGAAGTCCATGCTGGCAGAACACCTTGCCAAAGACGCATTGCACATGGAAGTCACCAGCAAAGTGCAGAAAATTGCGGATGATGTCTGCGGGCAGGAAACGAATATTGCCACGCAGACAATCGCCATCATGAAGCATCTTGCGCAATCCGTCGATCACTATTCGTATTCCAACGATCCGACAATGCCGCGCTGTGGCCTCGGTGATGCACAGGCCTGCCTGACGCAGGGGGGTGGCTGCTGCACGGACTTGAATTCGCTCTTCATCGCATTGGCTCGGGCCCGGGGAATTCCGGCTCGCCTGAATATGGGATATCTCTTGCTTGAAGAGAATGCCGAGAAATGGTTTGACCCGGGATATCGATGCTGGGTCGAGTACTACGTGCCGGGCTACGGCTGGGTTTCTGCGGACGTTGTGGAGGCCGATTCACCTGATGGAAAAGGACACGTCCGCTGGTTAACTGGCCTGACACCGCGACGAGTCTGGCTGAATCAAGGCCGTCAATTCTGCTTTTCCGGGGCTCATGCAGCTGATCCTGTCAATCACATGAATATTGCCTACGCCGAAATTGACGGTAAGCCTGCCCGTGTGCTGCCTGAGGGTGAACTTACGCCACAACTAACTCGCCAGATCAGGTTTGTTCACGTGGCGCCACCGGACGCAAATCCTGACAATTAAAGACCTGTTCGTGCATTTGAGTTCGGCGACCGCCAACTGGAGATCTCATGTTTGCAAGTCGAATCGCACTTTCTGCATTAACTGCTACTGTGTTGCTGACCATTGACTGTTCAACGTCGTCAACGTCGGCATCTGCACAGGATGCCAGCGAAAAATCGTCGCCATCAGCAACGAGGCAGGTCTCCGAGTTGCCGTTGCCTGGCCCGGAATTATTGAAATATACACCCGAACAAATCGAAGCGGCGTACGAGGGCAGGGAAATGCCCGAGGCGGTCGCCATGTACCTTGTGATTGCACGAGACGGCCAACTGGATGGTACCAACGGCTGGTTTGGACAGGCTGAAAACCGCTTCTCCTGGCAGTGGCTTGCTGAACGTCATGGGATTGCGCCCGATCAACCATTGGCAGCAACCAGTTTTCAGGGTCCGGAAGTGATTTTCAAGCAACTGGACCGAGACCATGATGGCAGCATTTCAGGGGCTGACCTCGACTGGTCCGACGAGAATCCCTGGGTTCGCCAGTCGTATATGATCAATCGGATGTTCCGGCGGATTGATCCCAGCGGCGACGGAAAGCTCACCGCCGAAGAGTGGCAGGCTTTCTTCGAAAAACTGGCGGGTGAGGAAGAAGCCGTCCGACCGGAACAGTTGCGGGATGCCCTGATTCCTCCCGGCAGTTTTTCTCCTGGCGATGCGCCCGAAAAGGAAACGCTCATCAGGGGCATGATGGCTGGTGAGATTGGATCACTTCAGGAAGGACCGCATCTCGATCAGCCGGCTCCTGACTTCGAATTGAGTCCGTTGGGAGGCGGGGATCCAATCCGCCTGTCTGATCGGATCGGCAAGAAGCCCGTCGTTCTGGTGTTCGGCAACTTTACGTGTGGTCCATTTCGGTCGATGTATCCTGCCGTCGAAGCCGTCAAGGTGCGTCAGCAGGACAATGCCGATTTTCTGATGGTCTACGTGCGTGAAGCACACCCGACAGATGGCTGGGTGATGAAATCCAACGAAAAAGTCGGCGTTGCCGTGCCGCAGCCAACAACCTTTGCAGAGCGTCAGGCCGTCGCCGAGCAGTGTGCCGCAAAACTCAGCCCATCGATGCCGTTACTGGTGGATGACATCAGCGACACCGTGGGAAATGCCTACAGCGGCATGCCGGCTCGTCTGTATGTCATCGATACGAATGGCATTGTCACCTACAAAAGTGGTCGCGGCCCGTTTGGTTTTAAGCCAGAAGAGATGGAGCAGGCCTTGCTGATGCTGATCCTGGACGCGTCACCGCCGATTGAAAAGGCGGAGTAACTCTAACGTGTCGGCAAGTATTCGTTCACGGCAAAGCGTGATGAATTGGTTGATCGCGAATCTCTGGAGAAGTGTGATGCGTTGCATACAGTGTCGGACCAAAATGCGAGTTCGTTTTCTTACAAAACTGGTTCTGGGGTTCTGCATGATCTACAGCTTTCACAGTTCGCATTGCGACGCTGAACAAACGCCTCATGTCCCGCTCCTTTCCAATGACGAAACCTGGTCTCGGCTTCCGAAAGCCACTGCTGGCTCCGGTCAGCCGTTGCCGTCGTGGGCTCGTGCGGTCGCCGTTCATCTGCCGCGAACGGCCGCTGCGATGCTCAAGCTGGATTTTGCCCATCGCACGAAAAGTCCGGTTGATCCCGTGCTGCGTGCGAAGATGCGGTGGGTGGTTGCCGACGCCAATCACTGTGACTATTCCAAAGCGTATGCCATCGCTGATCTGCAGCGTGCCGGAGCGACCGACGAAATGATCAGTGTTCTCACCGGAGATCCGAAGTCGTGGCCGGAAGCGGATCATCAGCCGCTGGAGTTTGCTCGGCAGCTGACCGTCGCTGCACCGACTATCCCGGATGAACTGTTTGAAGATCTGCGAAAGCAGTATGGCGACAATCAAGTGGCCTCCATGGTCCTGCTTGCGGCCTACGGCAATTTTCAGGATCGCATTGTGCTGGGATTGCAACTGCCCGTTGAAGAGCACGGGCCGCTCAAGCCGATTGACGTGGAATTTGCAGAAGGAGCTCTCCAGATTGCTTCACTTATTCCACCGCATGGCGAGGTGCCGACACTGCACGCTGCCGACAAAGATGTGATTCCCGACGAAGCTGACTGGGCTGCCGTCTCGTTCGATGAACTGCAGACGCGACTTGAGCAACAGCGCGACCGGAAGCCCAGGCTGCCTGTTCCTTCGTGGGATGATGTGAAGGACAAACTTCCGCCGACCATGGCCACTCGACCCACACGGATTGTGTGGAGCCTGATGACATACGGTTACGCTGCCGAGCTGCAGATTCCCTGGAGTATTGCCACGCGCACAATGTGGGCCGAATTGCCGGGAGATCGGGTCTTCGAAGAGAGCCTCTTCTGGATTCAGACGCGCACCATTGAATGCAACTACTGCATGGGTCACTGTGAAATGCTGCTGGAAGTTGCAGGCCTGGATAAGCAAGCTGTCGCCGAACGCACACGCCGGTTGGCCAGCGCCGACTGGTCAGGGTTTCCGGTGGAAGAGCAGCGAGCCTACGCTTACGCAAGGAAACTCAGTAAAGCCCCATGGACACTGACCGCTGAAGACTACCGGACACTCGAACAGGATCTCGGCCCTGCCAAAGCCATGTCCACGTTCTGGTGGCTTTGCCGAGGCTTGTACATGACGCGCATTTCCGACGGCTTTCAGCTGCCATTGGAACGCGAAAATGTGTTTAGCAATCACTGATTCCCATCACGGCAACTGGCGATGGACGAGAACGTGCGACTCAGAGGCTGACTGACCGTCCCAGTCCCGGTATCCCGCATCGGAATCACCGAGCGTCATCCGATCTGTCGGATCAACTCATTCGCCATGCCGCGCATTTCCTGAGTATTCAATGTGCCTGTGGAGTCCCGATCAAAGGTCAGAGACCTGGTGACGAAGGCCGTTGTCATTTGTGTCATGGTGGCGTTCGATGGCAGTCCACTTGAGGCTGACTGAGTTTGAGACTGAAACGCTCCTGCGTGCGCCATGACTTCGTGACGCTGCTGCCGACGAGTCTGCAGTTCAGTGATCACGGCCGTGGCGACCAGCGTCAGTTCTTCCTCATTCAGTTCTCCATCCTCATGGCGATCAAACGTCATCGCCGTCTGAACGAACTGGGCTGCGGTGGGTCGCGCTATATTGACCGCCGGGATTCCGGATCCTGTGTTGCCCTGGGATGACGTCATTCCCTGGTGTCGCATCCGCGCCTGTTGATTCATCATGGCATCGCCCGCGAAGAATTCCGCGCCCGTCGTCGAAGACTGAGTTCCGCCCGTGGCAGCGCCGATGCCATTTGCTCCCGAACACATGCCTCGACCACCACCACGCGGACCGCCGCCGCCCGTTCCCCCACCGCGCTGTGCGCAGGCATGATCGGCAAGCAATATCGCAGCAATGCAAAGAGCGAGAAACCTGATACTGGAACGAACATCGTCCGGCTCCTGCGAGTGAATTTCCCACGACAGGTGGGCACATGCCCCCGCATGGAGTAACGCAGGTCTGCTCAGTTGTTCCGGAAAGAACTCATGAAAAGCTGCCGGAAACCATGAAATGTTCCACGACGCGCGGTCCATTCGCAACTGAGGCTGAACGCGTTCCACCTTGGAATTGGCAATTGGTCTTCTGGACCAGTAGGTCTTCACTGTTGATGTTGGTGAAGGCCATGAGTGATGACTCCTTGGGTGCGAGACGGAAAATCAACAGTCAACTAAAACATCAGTCCCACAAATAGCGTTCGTCGTAATCGATTTCGTGGCGTTCCAGCAGTGAGAGAAACTCCTCCTTGAATGTCTTTCCCTGGTGGTGTTGCCTTTGATTTTGGATGTAAGCGATCACGTCG
>JANOUN010000237.1:0-12706 GCA_031416875.1 Planctomycetota bacterium
GCGATGGTTTGGTGCTCTTTCTGGTTTTTTTTGTGGTGTGCCAGGGGCTGTGCCTGGGCTCCCGGCTTGGGGTCGCCGTGCAAACGCCTGTGCCACGCAACCCATCAATGAATGCGTGACAGAGCACCAGGTTTCGATGCAAATTCCGGATCGCAAAATCCGTCGGTTGGGACGAGTGACTGATTAGTCACGCCACCCAACTGATCGACTCCCAGATCACACCGGAGCGGCGGGTCCGTTTTCGTGAAAGACGCCGATTCGGCGGTACCGCTGGTAGCGGCGTTCCAGCAGATCCGGGATCGAAAGATTGTCCAGATTCTGGAGCGATTCGACCAGTCGCGCTTTCAGGGTCGTCGCCATCTTGAAATGGTCTCGATGGGCACCGCCAAGTGGCTCAGGGATCACTTCATCGATCACACCCAGTTGTGTCAGATCTTTACTGGTGAACCGCAGGGCCCTGGCCGCTTTGTCGG
Source organism: Planctomycetota bacterium (assembly GCA_031416875.1). Classification (GTDB taxonomy): domain Bacteria; phylum Planctomycetota; class Planctomycetia; order Planctomycetales; family Planctomycetaceae; genus SXXK01. Next base: position 474 of record JANOUN010000237.1, read on the forward strand.
CGTGCTTGGAACTCTTCCATAAAATCCCGGCACAGCCTTCCGGACTGATCACTGAGTAGTAAGCAAATTCAAGCACGGCGACATGATCACCCATCCCGATCCCCAAAGCACCTCCGGAACCACCTTCGCCAATCACCACGCAGATAATCGGGACTTCCAGTGTGGACATGTCACGCAGGTTGACGGCGATGTTGTACGCCTGACCCCGTTCTTCCGCACCAATTCCCGGATACGCGCCAGGTGTATCGATCAGGCAAATGATGGGCAAACCGAAGCGGCTGGCCATTTCCATTTTTTGCATGGCCTTTCGATAGCCTTCGGGATGAGCGCATCCGTAGCAGCATTCGTTACGTTCTTTCAGGTTCCGGCCTTTTTGATGTCCGACGAACATCACTTTGCGGCCCGCCAATCGCGCAAATCCCGTCACAATGGCTCGATCATCGCCAAACGATTTATCTCCGTGCAGTTCCACGAATTCGTCAAACACCAGCTCCAGATAGTCGGGTGTTTGCGGCCGATCTGGATGACGCGAGACCTGAACGGTCTGCCATGGGTCCAGATTCGCATAGCGTTCTCGGGTCATTTGAGTCAGCTCAACCCGCATCCGCCGCATGATTTCCTTTTCGGCCGGAGTGGGATCCTGCTGCGATTCGAGCTTCAAAAGTCGCTCTTCCAGTTCGTAGAGCGGCTTTTCAAACGGTAATTGATGCAAAGCAGCCATGAACTTGACCCAAACGACAACCAAACGGAGAGTAAAAACGATCACGCTGCCCCAGCCGGAACAGCGACGAAAATCCCCTGATCAAGGCTCAATCGATCATCCACTCCCGGATCAGAGTCACGGAACTTTACGGGATTTGCGGGTTTGTGAAAATGCCGCCATGGAATCCGGTCGCGAAACACCGGCGATTTCTGCCGATTTATGGCAACAAACTAGAAATCACAATGAGTAACAATGGGGTCTATGCGAGCCATGCATCGACAAGTAAATACAAACAGTATAGAGCAAATGAGAATTATGGATAATAAAATCAGCTACAGAACATCCGGTAATTCCGTCATGAATTCCAAATCTGGATCCACGGCAGGATCCTCCGCTGCGGAGGTCGGCAAGCGTCGATCGAGCGGTAAAAGCACAGTTTTCGGAACCGGTGAAGCAGGTGGATCTTGCGTATGTTGTTGCTGAGGGGCAGGTTTTGCAGCCGGTGGCTGCGGCACCTGCTGCTGCGGCTGAACCGGTTGCGCCGGAGCTGGCTGTCGCACAGGCTGTTGCTGTGGCACAGGCTGTTGCTGTGGCATCGGCTGTTGTTGCTGTGGGGGCATCGGCGGTTGCATCGGAATCTGTCCCGGCATCATCTGCATCGGCTGACCGGGCATTTGCATCGGGTACTGCATGCCCGGCATCATCTGCCCCGGCATCATGCCCGGATGCATCATGCCTGGCATCGGCTGACCGGGCATCATGCCGGGATACATCATGCCGGGCATCGGCTGGCCCGGCATTCCATACTGCATCTGTGGCATCATGCCCGGCGCCTGCTGAGGCTGTGCTGCTGCAGGTTTCGCGCCGGCTTTCTTGACCGCTTCCATTTCTCCGATCGGTGCCGTCAGCCGCTTACTCTTCTTCGGCTTGACGGGTGCCTCCAGTCCGCGCGACACACGGTCCGCATCGGCCCGACTGTCCAGTCGCTTATCGACACTCAGACTCTCATTAGCTTTCGCATCCTTAATCTTTCGCGCATGCAACTCGGCCGGATCTTCTATAAAACAGCGAACATTTCTAAAGAGTGACATGACTTCCCGCATTTCAGCCGGACGATCCTTAGGTTTCTTGGCGAGCAGCTTAAGTATCAAAGCATCCAGTTCGGGCGCGACGTTCGGATTCATGACCGAGGGCGGCGACGGGGACTCGCTGAGATGTTTTGCCAGCAAATCACTGGGATTCAGCCCTGCGAATGGTACTACCCCCGTGGCTATTTCATAGATCGTTACACCCAGACTGTAGATGTCTGACTGCGGGGTTGGCGATTTCTTCAGGATGATTTCCGGGGCAATATACGTCCGCGTCCCCATAATGTTCTTCTGTTTGCCCGCAACCATCTTCATCACACCGGTCTTAATCCGAGTGGCCAGCGAAAAATCGATCACGCGCACTTCTCCCGTCTTATTTACCAGCACATTGTCCGGTTTAATATCGCGGTGCAGCCAACCTTTTTCATTCATATGCACAAATGCCTGACACATGGCTTCCACGATTTTCTTCAGACGGGACTGCGTTTCCGGAAGATTGCCGGAGATCTGCGTCTTCAAGCTGGGCGCGCGGAAATAATCCATGATAAAGAAGCCGTGATCCCGGGTGATCTCCTTTTTGTGGTATCGAATCATTGAGGGATGCTCAAACGAAGAGCCGACCTTAAACTCGTGCTTTAAGACACTTTTTGCAGCCGGATCTTTCAGCGAATCCGGCAGGAGCAGCTTCATCGCAAAGGGCACGGCGGAGCCAGTCTGAGTCACTTCCCAGATTTGAGTGGACTTGCCTGTCGCCACGCAGTTTTTCAACTCGTAGCCACCGATCAGGTTTTGGTTTTCGCTCACGAGTCTGTCCCCCACACGATTCTGGTTCACGAAAATATCCGACGGTCCGAAATTGTTCCATCGACCGCTTATGATAGAATAACGTCGCGATTTCGGCGACTCTCAGGAGTATACGCAGGGCAACAGGGGGTGCGTGAAGTCGAAACTGCCAACTTATGGCAGGTCGATGGAGAGAATTTCTGTCTCCGATCAACGCGTTTCTGGCCCACCGAAAACCGTGGCTGAATTGTGGATCCTGCCAGGATCTGACATAGTCCCGTCGTGCAGTGATTTCGAATTCGAACGGACGGTCGAGTTCCTGCATCGTAACACAGGGTCGATCGCGAGAGTGCCCTGCCCTCCAGACGTTCTTTTGAGAGTTATTTTATGACGTTGCAGTCTTCCAGCGGTCTGATCACCCGGTTCATTCGTGATGCGATTGTCGTGGGGTTGATCTGTCAGGCATGGACTGTCGTCGCAACCGCGGCGGATTCTGTCCAGCACTCAATGTTCGCAGGGTCACTCATCCAGCCCGGCGACGAGGACGGCGATATTCTGCGACGATTTGAAGTGCAGGTGCTGACGACGAATCAGACTTACTTCTTTCACGTCATCGATGATGCGCGCCAAGGATGTCCGTGGTCCGACAGTTTTGGCCGCACAGGCCCCGCAGTCGCAACGGATACCGTCCAGCCGCACCTGGTCTACGATTACGATGGGCATGCCTATCTGATCGGACTGCCACCGCTCGTGGTGGCATTGCCGGCAGACCTTGAGCCGGATGCCACGTGGGAACAAGCTGGCTGGCAGATGACGGCCATCGAGCAGCGCTCAGTCAACGACGTTCCTGCGTGGGTTGTGGAGGCGCGCGAACGTCGCGGTCGGCAACAGACATTGACGGTGGAGGCGGCCACCGGGATCACGCTTCGCGCAGAAGCCGATGTGTTCATGGGGCAGGGTGATCAGTTCAAACTCACTCTCGCGCGCTCTTCTGTCAAACCGCTTGAACCAGACGCATCCGACAGGGTTGCCGAACTGCAGAACGAACTCATGGCATTGCAGACCGCGCTGAAACGACGCCCCGACGCACACTTAAGTGAACTGTCAGCGCGGCAGATTGCAGACGTTATGGCTGCGTCGGATCGATTGACGAAACTCGCCGCAGATACACCGCTCGAAATGCTCGTGCGACAAATGAAGGCCGATGTCGAGCAACAGCAGAAACGCCTGGAATCAACAATCAGCCTGGCCTCGAAGCTCATGCATACCGACGCTCCGCCATTTGACCTGTCGCTGATGGATGGCGGGAAACTGGAATCGGAAAGCCTCAAAGGAAAAATCGTGATTCTGCATTTCTGGGACTATCGGGATGCACCGCTTTCCGAGCCGTACGGTCAGACGGGCTACCTGGAGTTCCTGTTCAACCAGAAAAAGAAGATGAATGTGACCGTGGTTGGCGTCAGTACGAATCCGGATCTGCAGAGCACAGAGAATCTCAATCGCGGTCGACGTTCTGTGCGAAAGCTGTCTGAGTTCATGAATCTGAGTTATCCGGTCGGTCACGACGATGGAACTCTGCTGAAAACTTTCGGCGATCCGCGCGAAACGCGAGGACAGTTACCCCTCTGGATCGTGCTGAACGCAGACGGCAAAGTGGCACACTACCATGCGGGCTTTTACGAAGTTGATGCCGCGCACGGGCTGAAAGATCTGGAAGTCGTGCTGGCAGAACTGATCCGTGGAAAGTAAGAACACCGAAAACACTTCCGCAGCACGTCACGCAGGTTCTGTCAGGGTGCTAAACCGCGTTCAGAATGAGATGCGGAGTTTTCTGTAGGGTGTGACAAGCGAGCAACGCGAGCGCGGGCACACCGAGGATTCAGCGCAAATGTGGTGTGCCTTCGCAGCTTGCCAGCTGCTTGTCACACCCTACGAATTTCAAAACTCCGGATACCATGCTGAACCTGGGTTAATCAACTCACGCGGCAGATCAGCACTTTCAGATATTCGGTTTCCGGGCAAGTGACGCGGACGGGATGGTCAGCGGGCTGGCCGCGGTTTTCCAGCACCTGGATGTCCCGACCGGTCTGCCGCGCCACTTCAGCCAGCATTTCCTGAAATTCATCCCGACTCACAAGCCCCGAACAACTGCAGGTGATGAGGATCCCGCCCGGTTTGAGGACCTGCAGACCCAGTTGATTCAGTCGCACATAGCCGTTAATCGCCCGATCCATCCCCCCGCGCGTGCGTGCCATGCGCGGCGGGTCCAAAATTACGGCATCAAACAAGGTGCCCTGCCCTGCCATGGCCTCCAGCGCGGGACGCACATCATCTCGCTGCCACTGACATCGATCAGCCACGCCGTTGAGTTCGGCATTGGCCTTCGCCATTTCCAGCGCGGACTCAGAAGAATCGATTCCCAGGACCGAAGCGGCGTCGCCAAGTTTCAGGGCCGTGATTCCAAAACCACCGGAAAAGCAGAAGGCATCCAGCACCTTCGCTCCTTTCAGATACCGACTGGCGGCAAGGCGATTGTCACGCTGATCCAGGTAGCAGCCTGTCTTCTGCCCCTGCTGCACATCGACACCGTAGCTGACACCGTACTCGTCGATGAACAAAGGTCGCGGAGGTGCCTGTCCGGAGAGCAGTCCATCGACGACATCCAGGCCTTCGGCTTCGCGCATGCCTTTTTCGGTCCGCAGCCAGATCCCCCGCGGATGCATTTCGGTCTGCAGCGCCGTCAGGATGGCATCTCGATGCAGGAACAGAGCCAGACTGGTGAACTGAACCAGCAGGTAACCGCCGTAGAAATCCACCGTCAAACCTGACAAGCCATCGGCTTCACTGAAAATCAGTCGGCAACCGGTGTTTGAGGAATTGAGATCAAAAATCTGGCGGCGAGATTCAACGGCCTGATGAATCGTCGCTTGCCAGAAGGCTGCGTTCAGCGGCCGCTCAAGTTGCCACGAATACAACCGCGCCACGATACGACTGGTCGGGTTGTAAAGGCCCCAGGCGATGAAGCGGCCTTCCGAATTGACGAGTTTCGCCACCGTTCCCGGCGGCACGTCCGCCGACTTCATCCCGTTGACGCGATCGACGGCACCGGCGAAAACCCACGGATGGCGTCCGAAGAACGGCTGAGCCCGTCGATTGCGCACAACCACTTCGACGAAATCGTTACCCGGCTCAGATGCTTCGGCAACGGTTGAAGGAACAACTTCCTGATCAGTCATATTTCTTAGCCATCACCGCGTAAAATGCGGTGTTCCATTTCTTCAAGGTAAGCGAGAAGGCGATCACGTTCATTCGCCAGATGACGAACGCGCAACAGCGAACGCACACGAGTCCGAAGTTCCAGGCGATTCACGGGCTTTGTGAGAAAGTCGTCGCAGCCGGCATTCACGGCTTTCTCAATATCCCCGGCTTCGTTCAGGGCCGTCACGATGAGCACCATGATTCCGCGCCGCGCGGCGTCGCCTTTGATTTGTGAGCAGACTTCATAGCCGCTCATGCGCGGCATCATGATGTCCAGCAGAATCAGATCCGGCTGATGCCTGTCCACCAGTTGCATCGTTTGCTGTCCGTCCGATGCCATCAGAATCTCGTAGCCTTCATCCACCAGGTACGCTTCCAGCAATTCACGGTTCTGCTGAATGTCGTCCGCAATGAGGACGCGAGAGGAAGAGATATCAATGTCTGAACTGCTCATCTGGTCTGCCTGATGATCGATGCGTAAAGTTTCCGGGCTGCGACTGGCAACCGCCCTGCCCTGCTTTCGGCGCTGACACGTACCGGCGGGCTGACACCCGCCGCTCGCCGGGGCGAGTCGCCTGCCAACGACGGCGGAAGTATAGAGGAAGCAACCTGCCGAGAAAATGCTGAGCGGTTCGCTCCGCATTTATGGCGAATCAGAACGATCGCATCAGCAGAGACCAGTCAGCAATGCACCGCACTGCCCGGTTTTTTCCAGCATCGGCGTCATCCTCCTTTTCTTTGTTTTCGTCCGACACCGTCGGAAGAGGAGCCCAGAAGCCTGCATCAGCCAGTGATTTGTGGCTCAACTCCCGAAGCGCCTTCGCCGGGGCTCCCGCAGTCGCATCCAACAGCAGCACCGAGTGCCCTGCCCCTTCGACGCCTTGAATTTCGGCACCGGAAAACCAGCCATCGGTCAGCGCGATGCCACGGATCGTCGAAGGTCCGCCAAAGACACATTGCCACGCCAGTGATGATTGCGGGCGATCGGCCACGACCACAACGCGCCGCAGATCGGCTCCGGCCTGCAAGACCAATGCTCGAATCGTCGTCAGCACCAACGGAATATCGTCCGTCGTCAACTGCGCGGATTCCGGGTTTTGCGGAATCGCGACGGTCAGGCAATGCGACTTGAGTACAGGCCCCCAGTGACGCACGATGTCCTCTTCACTCGTCTTCTCGGCTGACAGCAGAAGGACGATGCCGGGCATCACGGGACTTGAATCCGACGAGGCAAGAACGACGCAGCGACCGCGTTCATCAAAGTTGAACTCGCGGCGCGCGACACCGCTTGTGACTGACGAAGTTGCGGACTTGCCCGCCGGATCGTCTGTCGTGTCCGCGTCTCCGGGGACTGCATCTTTCGCACCCGACGAAGGCCGCGATTGCTGAATTTGTGCGAGCACGCTGTCGGACAAGTCAATTACATGTTCCGGACGATTGACCGCCGTGATCTCTGCAGTCTGCGTTTTTGTTTCACCGGGAACACGATATTCGATCCTCGCTGCGGATCCCGGAATGAGTTCATCGACCGCGACTGCCAGTTCAGTCAGTGACTTTGTGCTCGCGGCGTTGAGCGACAGGACTTCGATTCCAGCGGGGAGATTCTTTGCAGAAGTCGGAGAATCGTTGACGACAATCAGCGGGACTGAATCGCTGTCATCTTTGCTGACCTCCGCGTTCTTCTGCAGTCTTCCGGGAAGCTTGATCCGCGGAATATCGAGCGGTTGCTGCTGTCCGTCTTCATTCTTGTCGGCATCTTCAGTCGCGACTTTCTTTGGCGCATCTGCCGGCGCTTCCGATGCCCCTGCCTGCTTTGCAAGCCGAATGGGCAACAGTCCCAGATACCCCTGCAGCGCGGGCGGCAGCGATTCCACAAGTTCAACAGCCGGACTGATTTCTTCTGCGCCGCGCCGAATCTTCAGGACGACTGAATCACCGGCATAGTGCCGCGCAAGTGCTTCCATGAGGACACTGCTGCGTGCCACCGCCTGACCATCAATCGCCAGAATTCGATCTCCCTTGAGCAGTCCGGCGAGTTCCGCAGGGCTGCCGGGAGACACACGATCGACAACGACGTCGGTATCGAATGCTCCTGTGGGCACAAGGCGGATACCGATTCTGCCTGGTTTCAGATTCTGACCGGAACGCAGTTTTTCAGCGGACACCAGGGCATCTTTGAGCGGAATCGCGAAACCAATGCCGGAATCGTACCATTCAATACCGGAAGTGGCGGAACCGCCGCTGCCGCGGGGCGACAGCGGCACAAGGATGCCGACAATCGTGCCACTCAGAGAGACGAGCGGTCCACCGTAGTTGACGGGCGACACCTTCGCATCCGTCTGAATCGCCATCCCATGAATACGATTCAAAGCGCTGATGATGCCCACGGAAACACTTGAGGATTCAGCGGCATAGAATCGTCCCAGCGCGATCGACCATTGCCCGACTTCAACCGCATGATTTTCGTCGGACACTGCCGGAGTCCAGCGCCCCTCCTTCGCCTTCAGCAGCACGATGCGCCGGACACTGTCCGTCGCAACGATGGTCGCATTCGTGCGCTTGCCGGACTGATCTTCGACAAGCACCGCTTCCGGATTCCCTTCCAGCGCAAACTGACTTGTCAGAATTTCTCCATCCTCAGAGATCACAATCCCGGTGGTCACGAGCGAACTCACCGCATCGCCATCGATCGACTGTTCACCGCCGATCACACGCAAACGAACAATCGACGGTTCGACTTTGCGGATGGCCGCCTGGACCGCCTGGCCCAGGTCGTCGCCGGATGTTGGCGGGCAGACAAGCAAGGGAAGCATCAGGCCGAGCAGGACGCCGCTGAATCGCAAGGTTTTCATAAATCGTTTCACCCGTGGTCGAAGACCAGGTAGTTTTCACTTTGTTCAGCCCGGCGATCATTACCGTTTCACTGCCGTCATCTGCAGATCATCCAGATCCAACTGCCCCTGAGCGCCATTCAATCCGATGCGAATGATCAATTCCTTCGCACCGGGAGGAACAATGACGGTTGATTTTGCATTCTGCCAGCCAAAGCTGCCTCGCCATTTTCCCAGCACTGTAGTGCCGACTTCCCGACGTATGGTATCGTAAAAATGCACCACTACCGCCGCCTGCTCCGAGATTTCCCTGCCCGGCACGATGCCGTTGCAGCGCACCCAGTAGTTCAGGTGCAGCGTTCCAACAGCTCGCCCATTAATGGCGGACCCCTGCAGCGCCTGCGAGATCAGGGCTGAATCTTTGTTTTCAAACCGCAGACAGTACTTGCCGTCCATCGGTGCATCATCACACATGGTGGTCTGTCGCTGATAGTGCCAGCCGTCTGGTTTTTCATCATCGTTTTCGTCGAGATCAAACGAACCGTTGACAATCTGTGGATGGTCCGGGTCAGGCTGCACGCGGCGACGTTCTTCAGATTCACCGGTCATGGGAACGAAAAGTGTCGATGCCAGCCGCTCGTCTTTCAGTTTTCCGTTTTCTTTCACCAGCAGATGAAAGGACTGCTGATAGCGTTCACCGACAGGGATGATCATGCGACCGCCTTCCTTCAGCTGATCGATGAGGGGCTGCGGGATGTTCTCGGGCGAACATGTCACGATAATCTTGTCAAAGGGAGCGTGTTCCGGCCAGCCTTTGAAGCCATCACCATCGAGACAATGCACGTTTGTGTAGCCCAGATCCTGCATTCGCTTCTCAGCCTGTTTTGACAGCGCCGAGACAATCTCGATCGTATAAACCTCTTTGACAATCTGAGCCAGAACGGATGCCTGATAACCGCTGCCGGTGCCTATTTCCAGCACGCGATCATCCGGTTGCGGATCAAGCTCATTGGTCATGTAGGCGACAATATAAGGAGGCGAAATCGTTTGCTGATATCCGATGGGCAGTGCCAGATCTTCGTACGCCCTGGCTTTTTGAGCGGACGGAACAAATTCGTGACGCGGTACAACGCGCATGGCCTGCAGCACTGCGGGATTGGTAATGCCTTCGCCTTCGATATGAGCCGTGACCATGTCGTCACGTAATTCATCAAACCGTCGACTCTGCGCACTCGCGACCGCAGTCAGCGCACACATCACAATTGAGACACTCAGCGTGACAACGATTCGCGTTCGATGATTTGCCATGATTCAGGAATCCTCCCCTGTGCCGATTTGTGCTGAGTATATCGTGTTCCCGCCGATCACAAAACTGCGGAAATTGAAGAGAAATCCTGACGGTGATTTTGCCAGCAAATTGTGTCAAACGAAAGACGCCTGTTTGACCAAAAAAAGAGCGATCAGGAATTCCGTGGACGCAGGATGTTGGTGTGGAATCACTTAGCGTTTTCAAGTGGATATACGTGATCAGAATTCTGCCAACGTCGTTTGACACTGCGTCACACGCGGTTAACATCGCCCCCGTTGAGTGAGTGAGTACTCGCGGACGAATTCTGCACTCGTCCGCGTTCAAACCTGTAAACAAAGCCAGTCTGTAAGCGACGCCCTGCCTTGGTGGCGACGAGCGATGGAGTGCCTGCGCAAGCTGCGTGCTTTCGCGAAAGCCCCTGTACTTGTCTGTGGCGAAGCTGCGCGCTGGTGAAGAAGGAGGGGTGCATGACGCAGCCCAAGTGTCACGACGACAATTCAACTTCTGTCATCCCGCTGCGTCCTGCGCAGCCAGATTCGTACGAGGCTGAAAGCGATGAATCGACGAACGCCTCAGAACTGTTTCAACAGGATCCTGTGACCGCACTGCTCGCGGCATTGCGCAACGAGATCGGTGAACAGAACTTCCAGCACTGGTTCCATAAACGAACGCGCTTTCAAGTCTCTGGTGACCGCTTTGTCGTCTACGTCGCGAATCCATTCATTCTCAACTGGCTGCTCCGTCGATTTCGATCGGCGTTGACCCGCGCGGCCCAGCTCGTGCTGGGGCTGTCGGCGTCCTGTCAGCTGGAGGTGGATGAATCGCTGCTGTCAGACACAGCCACGGCGGTGAATCCTGAGACAGACGGCGCTGAAAAATCCGGTGCTGATCAGAAGAAGGAGAACGCAGCGTCCGGGGCGACTGCATCATCAACTTCCTCATCGACTCGAAAGCGTCCGCATGCCGCGGCTCAACAGCCGTCTGAATATGATCGTCCGGGTTCTTTGACGCTGCCGAACAACCGTCGCAAGTTTCGCAGTTTCGACTCATTTGTATCGGGTGAATGCAACGATCTGGCAGCGCTTGCCGCCCGACAGGTCTCAGCCGCGCCCGGCGACCGCTACAATCCGCTGTTTATTCATGGCGGCACAGGCACCGGCAAGACACACCTGCTGGAAGCCATTTATACGGAAGCACGTCGTCAGCACTCGACAAAAAATGTGATGTATCTCACGAGTGAAGCGTTCACCAATTATTTCACGTCCGCCCTGACATCCCGGACGGTCCCGTCGTTTCGACAGCGGTTTCGCAACGTCGATGTGCTGTTGATCGACAATATCGAGTTTCTGGACAATAAGCGCGCGACTCAGGAAGAATTCCTGCACACCATCGTGCAGGTGATCGAACACGGCGGTCAGGTTGTCGTATCGTCCGATCGGCACCCAAGAATGCTCACCAAACATCGCGAAGAACTGACGACGCGTTTTGTCAGTGGCCTGGTCTGCCGCATCGAAGCACCGGATGAAACGACCCGCCACAAACTGGTACGTTCCATGGTGGTGGGAACGAAAGCCGTATTTTCAGATGAAGCACTCGACTATATCGTCCGCCGTCACCGCAACATGCGAGAGATCCAGGGTGCGATCAATCAGCTGGAAGGCCAGTTCTCCCTGACGGGCCGTCGGATTTCACTCACGGTCGCCCGTGAGATTCTGGGAGAAATGGCGGAGGAATGCCGACGGCTGGTGCGAATCAGTGATGTGGAAAAAGTCGTGTGTGAAGCCTTCGGCGTGACCGCCGCCGATCTGCGTTCCGCGTCCCGCAGAAAAGCCATCGCCCTGCCCCGCGCGGTCGCCATGTTTCTCTCACGGCGCATGACAAAGTCCGCCTACCGAGAAATCGGCATGTACTTCGGTGGCCGAGACCACAGCACAGTTGTCGCCGCCGAACGCAAAGTCACCGACCTCGTCACCAGAGGCGAAGCCCTCGACCTGCCCACCTCCTGCCCGGGCCGCACGTTCGGTGAACTCATCGACGCGCTTGAACAACGTTTGATGACGCTGGCGAGTTAGCTTTGCCCACTTTTCAGAACATGTTGGGGAAGAGTCAAGACTTTAAAACTGAGCGGCTTTACGCTGGCTTTATGCCGGATACCCCTTCGCCGACGGCAGTTTCCAAACCCGCAGTCCACTGGCGGGGTGTTGATTTAATACCAACCCGAAGCGCCAGCGAGGCAGAAACGGCTGAATTCCTCGCTGGCG
>JANOUN010000238.1:0-1610 GCA_031416875.1 Planctomycetota bacterium
CCTGACTCTACCGGATTCTATGTGCATATGAAAAACCGGGTTTACAGGATGAGTTAAGTACAGGAACCTTCGTTTGCTTAAAGACGGAGGAACGAGCATGGACGCTCAAGTGCAAACCCGGTCGTGTGACCGGAAGCGTGGTCAAGTCGGTAATCGGATATCAGCTTCATGGGCATTTGCCGGAATCAAAAAAGCTGCCGGGTGTCAGGTTGAGGCAAATCAGAACCAGTGACGGCGTCTACACGTTGCGCCCCAGCTTCGCCTTTTCCTACATGACGGGCACTGTGGATGAGCTGGAAAAACCCTTGTTTCTGATGGCCCTGCATGTACCGATCTGGGCGGTGACTTTCGTGTTTGGCAGGAACGATATGTACTGGCAGCGTCTGCTGGAACGCATGGGCCGCAACAGTCTGGCTGGCACGACTGTGCGAGTTTCCGAGAAGATGCCACAGCACATTGCCGCAGACGAACATCATCAGGACTGGCGGGGAGAAAAAGGATTTCTGGCGATGACGGCAGCGTCCGGCTGCACTCTGGGAGCCGCCCTCAGCAAAGCGGCAGACGAAGATCACCTGCTGGAAGCCTATGGAGTGTTTGACAAAGAGGCCCGCGATGTCAGTCCCGACTGGCAGCCGCTGACCGTCAACACAGATGGCTGGAAAGCAACTCGCAACGCCTTCACGAAACTGTTTCCGAAGATCGTTCTGCTGCTGTGTTTTCTGCACGGCTTTCTGAAAATCCGCGACCGTTGCCGCAAATACCATGACCTGCATCAGCGTGTGTGGGACGTCTATCGAGCCGAATCGGCAGCCGACTTTGGTACTCGTATGGACTCGCTGAAAACGTGGAGTGAAACTGCCGACCTGCGTGGCCCCGTTCAGGAGAATCTTGAGAAGCTGTTTGTTCACAAGGACGATTACGCTGCCAGCTACGCTCATCCGAACTGTTATCGAACGAGCAATCAGGTGGATCGGCCAATGAACCGAATTTGCAGATCGCTCTATGCCAGTCGAGGCATTCATGGCCACCAGGTAACCTCGGAACGTCGTCTGCGAGGTCTCTGCCTTCTGGAAAACTTCCGTCCCTTCGCTGCTCGAAGCAACATCGACCGCCCACACCAAAGTCCAGCTCACCGACTCAACGATCGGTCCTACCACCCGAATTGGCTCCACAACCTCCAGTCATCCGCTTCACTTCAAGGTTTCCACCGCACCACATAGAATCCGGTAGAGTCAGGAAATCTCAAATAGAACAATCGCGGCCCGCTGGGCACGCGGCAAAAACGAGCCAATACCAGCCGCGTGCGATATGGCGGGTTGTCGATCTGATTGCGGGGTGCGCGGAACGCAACGCACCACTGGGGAAAGCGTTGGAAACTGGTGTGTTTCGCTATCGCTGCACACACCCTACTTGAAGTTACCCAATCAATGCTCCACGATCTCCGTGCCGCTCACTCGGGTTCCCACAAAAATCCTGTGCTGCAATTTGCTGTCCTGCGTATACATTGCATCGTTAAATGCTAGAATCCGGATGTTTGCTTTTTGACTTTAGTCGACTGTCCCAGCTTGGTTGAAAAATGTGTCTGGAACTCTCCGGCATCAGTTTTCCGG
>JANOUN010000239.1:0-3183 GCA_031416875.1 Planctomycetota bacterium
CGGAAGACCTGAAGTCGAGACATCCCGACGACGCGCAGTACGCCGAGATGCCGAGTTTGCTCGATCACATTCATCGTCAGCGTATTGACGATCGCAAACCCCGCAATGACCAGTGCCAGTACCAGAATCATCCACAGCCGATTCGTAAGTCCACGGATCATGCCGCGCACCAGCTCACGCAAATCTGACAAGGACTGAAAAATCAAACCCTGTTCGCGCGAAATGGCCCTCAGTCGTGTGCCCACGTCCTCGGACGCAGCCTCAGCACAGCGAATCCCAAACACCTGAGCGGGCTGGATCGGATACAGCTGCAGTGCCGCCGCCCGATCCATGATAATCATCAATCCGCCAGCCGTGTATTCTCTGGCGATGCCAGCAACTCTGACAGAATGGCTGATGCCCGACACCTCGATGCGCACCGTGTCATTGGGCCTGGCCTCCAGCCTGTGTGCCAGAACAGACCCAATCACCGCGTCGCCGGCCAGCAGTCCTTTCCGAACCTCGACGGGATCCCCGGCGACGATATCGATTGGCAGATCGTTGTACCCGGTCAGTTGACGCACCATCAGCGTCGCAGTCGTCCCGTTGATTGACGACAAAGAAAATGTCATGCGATCGATGGAGTCAATCGCCGGGATCGTTGCGAGCTGAATCTCCAGTTCATCAGGCAGCGCATCGGATTCCGACATATCGACACGTGGGCGACTTGCTCGGAGCAGGAAATCCGCCGTGAGGGTACGGTCCAGCCACGACTGAACATCCTGCGTGATCAGGAGTGTGGTGTTGCCAATACTGACACTGGTGGCAGACACGACGAACAGCACGGCCGCTGTCAGTGAAGTGCGTCCAAAGTTATCGAGCAGCTGCCGCTGGCCAAGCTGCGCTTCAACCGGAAATAGGCGGCGAATAACTCCGAATAACAGCGAAGAGAACGGTCTGATCAGTGAGGGCAGACACAACGTACCGGCTAACAGGACCAGGCCGAATCCGGCAATGGTTGTCCACTCGGCAAAAATCTCGAAATACGTACATCCAAACATCAACAGGGCGGCGAACAGGGACATCAATCCTGTGCCGAACGAAATACGCAATGGCATACCTCGCCGCGGTGCGACCGCAGATCTCAGCACATCCAGCGGTGGCGCGTCGCATGCAGTGCGAGCGGGATACCAGACAGACACCAGTGTCACCAGCGGACCGAAGATCAGACCTGCAAGAATCGCATGAGGTCGAATGGACGCGACCGTCACGGTTGTAATCCCAAAGATGTCCTCCATGCCCTGAGCCAGGAAGCGGCTCCCGAAGACACCCAGAAAAATCCCGACTCCGGTCCCGATACCGCCGAGCAAGAACGCCTCTCGATACATCGACGTGCGCACCTGATCGGTGGTGGCTCCCACGATTCTCAGCAGAGCCAGCTGCCGCTGTCTTTCAGCGACCGAGATCTGAAACGTATTGATCACGATAAAGATCGCAGCCACAACCGACAATGCCGCGGCAGAGTTGAGTCCCACATTGATAATATCCTCCGTCGGTCGGCTCAGCTCAGCTGCGGAGGAAGCGTGTGTCAGCACCAGATGGCCTGGCAGCTGTGCCCTGATCTTCGTCGCAACGCTGTCAGCGTCCACCTCCGGCTTCAATACAATCTGCAGGGCCGTCACTTTTCTCGGAGCCTTTCCCAGCGTCGCGGCGTCAGCAAGAGTCAGAAACACCGACGCCGTTTCCTCCACCGCGCCA
The DNA here is from genome assembly GCA_031416875.1 of Planctomycetota bacterium. Taxonomy (GTDB): domain Bacteria; phylum Planctomycetota; class Planctomycetia; order Planctomycetales; family Planctomycetaceae; genus SXXK01. Next base: position 1,738 of record JANOUN010000239.1, read on the forward strand.
ATTCCCAACGGTTTCAGAATCCCCACCACTTTTTTCGGCAGTAGCCACGGCAGTCCACGTGCCCCCAGACGCACTTCATCGCCCACAGAAACGCCGAGACTTTCAGCGACGTTGGCTTCTATGCAGGCTTCGCCCTTTTCGGTACACATTCGTCCTGACACAAAATTGAAATCGCGGACCGCGCGGTATTGTTCCAGGTCCACGCCAATCGCAATCCCGCGCGCTTCTCCGCCCTCTGCAACCATCTTGGCGAAGACACGAAAGACCGGAATCGCCGCTTCAACTCCTGATTCGCCTGCAACCGGAGGCAGGTCTTCCGGAGGAAAGGCGGAGGCATCTGCCGCCACAATCTCCATCGCCACACGCGAGGCCAGGGTCTGATGCAGCGAGTCCAGTTCACCGCGCGTTGCGGCCGTCGATTGCAACACCGCTACAACCGCCGCGACGCCTCCGGCTATACTCAGAATCGTGAGCAGCGTCCGGATGGGACGCAGCCGGAGATTGTTCCAGAAGAATCTCCATGGAATCATCCATCAATCTCCAGCTTGAGCGCCGCCATCCACTCCGCATCGGAGCTGGGACGACCGTCGAAGCGGACTTTGCCGTCGAGCAGGACAATCAGGCGGTCGGCCTGCGACGCCACTCGAATATCATGTGTCACGACAACGACCGTCTGCTGACTCTCGTGTGCGACCTCGCGCAGTAATCGCGTGATATCGCGGCCACGCACCGAATCCAGATTCCCCGTCGGTTCATCTGCCAGGACCAGCGACGGCTTAATCACCAGCGCCCGTGCGATCGCAACCCGCTGCTGCTCGCCCCCGGAAAGCTGTGAGGGCAGGTGCTGCAAGCGATGCGACATGTCCACCCGCTTCAAGGATTCCATCGCCCGCGGGACGGCATCACGTTGTGAAATCCCATCCAGAATCAAGGGCAACGTGACATTGTCAGTCACACTCAAAGTGGGAACCAGATTGAACGACTGAAAGATGAAGGCAATTCTTCGGCGACGCAGAATTGTCAGCTCAAAATCAGTCAACCCGGAAAGTTTTTGACCGTCAACCCAGATCTCACCCGAAGTCGGCGGTTCGATCCCTCCCATGATATGCAGCAGCGTACTCTTGCCCGAACCGCTGGGCCCCATGATCGCAATCATCTTGCCTCGAGGAATACTCAGTGTGACATCGCAAAACGCCTGCACCTCCACCCCGTCATGGACAAAGATCTTCGAAATACCAGCTGTCCGGATGACATCTTCACTGGGATCGTCCAACTGCGAACCTTCTTTGATTGAATTCAATTGTTGAACCTCAGTTTATGCATCAACTCTGATTCGACTGTTCCGCATTCTTAATCGTTTAACGGCAAGCCGCAGGCGTCGTTGCCTGTTTTCGCCTCCGCCTGCGGCTTGCCGTGAAACGAATAAATGCTGAACCTGGAGACCAG
>JANOUN010000240.1:0-3138 GCA_031416875.1 Planctomycetota bacterium
CTGCGAAAACACCGCTCGCTGCCATGCCCATCCGAGACCGCAACGAAGATCGGCGGCGCGCCGTCGGTCCCCACGTCGAAGTGACACGCATCCTGATTCGGAAGCTGCTTGCGAACGTGTGTCGCCCCGCGCACGCTGGCGGCAAACACTTTCCAGGGAGCCGAGGCATTCATAGTAAATTTCACCTCAACGTACACAGTCCGATTCAGAATACGTCGCTGGGATCGACGGGTGTACCGCTGGCCGGCGGTGCCGGAACGGGAACATTTCCTGTCGCAGCTGCACTTCCTTGTACCTGGCTGTTTGGATTGGAAGCCGCCTTGAGCGGAACGGTGGAGGCCCATTTGATCATCTTCGCCAGATCGCTGGCGTGGGTGACTTGAATCGGCTTTCGTTCCGGGTTACCGATAAACTTTTGCAGGCAGGCGACATCGGCATCGTCTCCAATCGCGATCGCGATGCGAACAGCCTTGCTGCCCCATGGCTGGTCCATCAACGCCTTCAATCCGCTGTTGAAATCATCGGTCGGCTGACCGTCGCTCAGGAGTACCAACACGGGCGGTAAGCCACGCTCCGGCATGTTTTCGGTTTTCAGAGCGTCGGCGACCAACTGCAGCGCTTTCCCCATGTCGGTCGTGGCATCCGCAGTCAGATCGCTCCATTTGAAATCATGAATGTCGGTGGGCTGCGAGACATGCCATTGGGCTCCGTCGGAGAACTTGATGGCCCGCACCATAACCTTTGCATTTGGATTCTCGTCAGCAACTTCACGCATGGGCTGAATCGCCTCGCGGATGCCGAAATTGAGGGCTTCTATTTTCTTGCCCGCCATCGAGCCAGAACAATCCGCGATCCATATAAACTGCAGCGGGCGCGCCGCAAGGGCGCCACCAAAACGATTCGCCATGTAAACAACTCCAAAACGCCAAAACCTACCTGAACGCCGAATTCTACGCTTGCTCAAGAATCAGAAATCTTCGGCACTCTATCGCAACAGTTACGTGTTTTCAATTCGTACCCATCAGGGGGGCGATGCAGAATTCAACACGCTGCTCGTGCGCGGCGGACATCGTTCTAAACCGCGTTCAGAATGCGATGCGGAGTTTTCTGTAGGGTGTGACAAGCGAGCAACGCGAGCGCGGGCACACCGAGGATTCAGCGGAAAGGTGGTGTGCCATCGCATCTTGTCAGCTGCTTGTCACACCCTACGAATTTCAAAACTCCGGATACCATTCTGAACCTGGGTTAACTGAGGGAGCATAAGACGCTACAGACCAAAAGCACAAAACCGGATGACCAAAGTTCTCTTCAGTCAGCCGGTTTTAAGTTTTTAGTGCTGGTTGCGTTTGCTGCACGATCAGGTTCCTTCTGAGCGGTGTGATGGATCAAAGCAATCGACCGCTGAACCGTCGTGGTCCAGACTTGCCGATCGAAACAGGTCAGCGTGTCTCAACGAATGCTGGTCGTTGAGTGACCTGGATCCATGATGTTGCTCAGTAAAGAACTTCGTCCTGCGGATGGCGTTGGTGTCTTGCAGGTACCGGACGTTTTGGCCATGTCCTTAAGTGTCTGGCTGCGAGCGACTCTCACGGCTTCAACCAGGACTTCGTCGCCATTCACCACTCCGTCGCGGTCATTGATTTCGACATCCGGTGTGACACCTTCGCCAGACATCTTGCGTCCGTTTGGTGAGTAGAACAGGGCTGTTGTCAGTCGCAGGTCACCTCCGATGGCACTTAACGGGAAGTGCGTCTGCACAGATCCCTTGCCGTAGCTTTGGCTTCCCACCACCACGCCTCGTCCGTTTTCCTGAATGGCAGCTGCGAAAATTTCGCTGGCTGACGCACTGTCACCATCGACCAGCACCACCAAAGGCACGCTCCAGGTCTTGTTGTAGGTCGCTCGTTCAACCATGTTGTCGGCACTCAGTCTTCCTTTTGTGGTAACGATTGTGCCACAGGCCAGGAAGCGGTCGCTGATTTCAACACAGGTCGTCAGCAGGCCACCGGGATTGCCTCGCAGGTCGAGGACCAGAGACTTCATGCCTTTCTTGTACAGTTCATTCAGAGCCTGATCCACTTCGGCGGTTGAGTTCTGTGAAAAGCGGCTCAGACTGAAATAGCCCACATCTGTGCCGGACAGCAGCTTCGTATCGTTTACGGTCCAGACTCGTACGGAACGGCGTGTCAGAGCAAAATCACGTTCGCCTTTTCCGTCACGGTAGATCCGCATTCTCATCTGACTGCCGCTGGTTCCTTTCATCAGGTCCACACTGCTGGCCATCTTCATGCCGCCAATCTTCGTGCCGTTGATGCTCAGGATGATGTCACCGGATTCAAGACCGGCCTCTGCCGCTGGTCCACCTCGCAGTGGCTTCACCACAATCAGACCTTCAGCATGTTCACGAACCTCCACACCAATCCCCACGATGTTTTCTTCCAGAGCCGCACTCTTCATGTTTGTCATTTCCGCACCATTGCGGGAGCCCGGGTCTGCTGGTTCCAGACCAGAAAATTTGTCGAGCGTATCGATGCTGGCGTTGGCAAATTCAAAGGCAACGACACTTGGTGTCAGACCCCGGACAGACTGAGCTGACTGCATCACCGTGTTCAGGACAGTACGGGCGTCCCGGTAGTTCTGAACCTGTCCATTGCCAGCCATGCGGCTGAGCGTGTTGCGGAAGCCGTCGGTGCTGAATGAGTCCGCGGAGACGCCAAGTCCGTTCATGAAAGCCTGGTTGTCCAGAGCAATTGTCAGATTTCGCAGAGCCCGTCGGACTCGCAGGTCGTAGCTGGTTGGTTCCAGAGATCGTTCGTCAATCTTCTCAGATACTTCCGCGAACAACTGCACGGCTTGAGTCGTGCTCATCGCTCGGATGGCTCGCACAGTCACAGGATTCTGATAGCGGTATGTCAGGAGATCGTTGATCGTAACTGTTTCGTCGTCCAACTGACCCAGTGGCTGCTGAGCCGGTACAAAGGGATCCCGTCCGTTCGAAGGAGCGTAACGGTCAACCGGTGCGTTTCGATCGACAGGTGCAAATCGGTCTGCCGGAGCGTAGTGATCCAGAGGCACACGGTAGCGAACCTGTTCATCGTTGCGTGAATTCAGGTTTCGATTGTCATACCCATAGTCGAA
>JANOUN010000241.1:0-10879 GCA_031416875.1 Planctomycetota bacterium
GCGGAGATTGAGCCGTAGCTCATCGCCCCCGTGCAGAATCGCTTCACGATGTCAGCGACGGAGTCCACTTCAGCCAATGGGACCGGTTCGCCCTTGCGGAACTTCAGCAGTCCTCGCAGGTGACACGCACGGGTTGTTTCCGCGTTCACGAGCTTTGAAAAGTCCTTGTACGCGGACTTGTCACCGGTCCGGGCTGCCTGCTGAATACGGCCGATTGTGTGCGGATTCCACGCGTGCTTTTCACCCTGACGACGCCATGCGAACAGACCGGCATTCGGCAGTTCGTGCGAAATGCTGTCGGGGTTCTCCGGGAAGCCGATGTGATGGCGCATCAGTGCTTCCTGAGCCAGCACGTCAAAGTTTACGCCCTTAATCCGACTGGAAGTTCCTGCAAAACACAGGTTGACGACGTCATCAGCCAGTCCGAGTGCTTCAAAGATCTGAGCCCCCTTGTAGCTCTGGAGCGTGGAGATCCCCATCTTCGCCATCACCTTCAGCATGCCGTTGGCGACCCCGGAACGATAGGCCGCGACAATCCGATCGTCGTCCCAGTCATCGGTCAGTTTGCCGTCCAGACGCGACTGGCGGAGTGCATACAGCGCTAGATAGGGATTAACAGCGTCAGCACCGAAGCCAATCAGCAGACAGAAGTGATGCACTTCCCGGGCTTCCCCGGATTCGACCAGCAGACCGATCTGCGTTCGTTCTTCGTGTCGCACCAGGTGATGATGCACAGCGCCGGTCGCCATGAGTGAACTCACGGGAACACGGTCCGCACTGATCTTGCGATCGGAGAGCACGATCAGGCTGAAGCCATTGCGAATGGCATCACGTGCTTCTTTGCAAATGCGATCCAGCGCAGGTCGCAGGCCGCCGATGCCTTCCGACTTCGGATAGGTGATATCGAGGACTTTGGCCTTCCAGCCACGATGTTTGATACCTTTCAGATTGGCCATCTGATGGTTTGTCAGAATTGGATGTGGCACTGCCAGACGGTGACAGCTTTCCTGTTTCGTATCCAGCAGATTGCCTTCCGGACCGATGTAGCATTCCAGCGACATAATGACTTCTTCGCGGATCGAATCGATCGGGGGATTGGTCACCTGGGCAAAGAGTTGATGGAAGTAATCGTACAGCATCCGCGGCTGATCGCTCAGGCACGCCAGCGCAGCATCGTTGCCCATCGAGCCGATCGGATCCTTGTCGGCCTTGATCAGAGGCAGCAGCATGAAGTCCATCGTTTCGGATGTGTATCCGAACGCCTGCATGCGGGTCAGCAGATCCTGACCAGTGAGTCGTTCAGGCGGAGTCTTCTTTGGCAGTTCCTCCAGTCGAATGCGCTGTTCCTGAACCCATTGCTGATACGGACGACGCGACGCGACATCGGCCTTGAGTTCCTCGTCTTCGATAATACGGCCCTGTTCAAAGTCCACAAGGAACATGCGGCCTGGCTGCAGGCGTCCCTTGTATGCGACGTTGGTCGGCTCAATGTCCAGCACGCCGACTTCGCTGGCCATGACAACCTTATCGTCCTTAGTCACATAGTAGCGGCTTGGACGCAGGCCGTTGCGATCCAGGGTGGCACCGATGAACCGGCCGTCAGTAAAGGAGATCGATGCAGGCCCGTCCCATGGTTCCTGCAGCGCCGAATAGTATTCGTAAAATGCGCGCTTGTGTTCGGGCATGGTTTGATGATTCTGCCAGGCTTCCGGCACCATCATCATCACCACTTCCTGCAGCGTGCGGCCGGAGTGGTACAGCATTTCCAGGGCGTTGTCGAAGCACCCGGAGTCAGACGTATGAGGTTCGACAATGGGAAACAGTTTTGCAATTTCTGCACCGAAGAGTTCGCTCTTCATCATTCCCTGGCGTGCGAACATCCAGTACGAGTTGCCCTTGACGGTGTTGATTTCGCCGTTGTGGGACATGAATCGAAGCGGCTGAGCCCGGTCCCAGCTGGGGAACGTGTTGGTCGCAAATCGGGAGTGCACCATGGCCAGATGCGTGTCGTAGTCAGCCGCCTGGAGGTCCTTGAAAAACGGCACGACCTGATGCGACGTGAGCATCCCCTTGTAAATAATCAACTTTGTCGATAATGAACAAACGTAGAACTGCAATGCCTGGGACATTTCGCTGTTACGAAGCTTATGGCTGGACAACTTCCGGATGATGAACAACTGACGCTCCAATGCGTCTTTGTCGAGTCCATCTGCGCCACCCACGAACAGCATCTCCATGTACGGAGCGCAGGCTCGAGCGGCCTTGCCAATGTCTGCGGTGTCGTAGTCAACCGGCAGTGTTCGCCAGCCGAGAAGTGTTTGTCCCTGCTGAGCGATAAACTCCTCAACGGTCTTCTTACAGGTGGCTCGCTGCTTTGCATCCTGCGGCAGAAAGACGATTCCAGCACCGTAACGACCGAATTCCGGCAGGTCGACTTTGATATCTTCTTTGGCGACTCGAACCAGAAAGTTGTGCGGCAGCGAGGTCAGCATCCCGGCCCCGTCGCCGGTATTGGATTCGCATCCGCACGCACCCCGATGATCCATGTGCCGCAGAATGCGATCGGCGTCATCGACGATCTGCCGACTCCGGACGCCCTTGATATGTGCGACGAAGCCGACTCCGCAGTTGTCATGCTCATTGCGAGGATCGTACAACCCGCTCGCTTCCGGAGCGCCGTACGATGGTCGAAATGGAGCTGGATACTGGTTACCGCGGATATCTTCCATGGATTTGTGCCTTATGTCTGCTGATGTACGATGGGCATTCCTGCCCGTCGCTCTTCTGTCAGGCAAAAATGACTGACTTACAATTACGATCGGACAGGAATGTCCAATCTACAGGTTGCGTGCGCATCGAGTTCGCCACCAGGAATTCGCTGACACACAGATTCAGTACCAATTCAGCGTGGTGACAGGATGGCCCGTTTGGATGCGGCCGCGCATTTCGTTCCCACATAGATATTTGATTTGACCGCTTCGACCCGGCCGATCGTTGTGAATCGCGAGCAAGCGACGGCAGCATCCGACGTCACCGCGGTTGTTGACCGGGAGGCTGCAGTAGTCAGGGCTCGAAGCGAATTCAGCATAATTTCGGACAGACCGGTCTGTTTCGTTGTGTTACCAGGCAACTTCCGGCACCAGTTCTTCGACAGAAAAAACCGGCGTCGGGCAAAACATCCTGCCAGATTCATGACCATGATGTGGGGCAAAGGTTCACTGTTTCCTGGCGGTTTTGGCCTGCAAATTGTGTCAGGCTTTCACCGGGAAGACAAGCTATTGCCCGCGTCTTCTGCCGGATCAGAGAAAACCAGGGCGTGCTTCTGCTAGACTTGCCGTGAACCACTCAAATGTTCAGCCCATTTCCAACTTTGTATCCCCGATGAATACACCTGATCCTTCGCTCTTTGATCGCCGCCGCCGAGTCGGATGGACCGCCCTGGTCTGCCTTTGCGTGGCTGTGGTCGGATTCGCGACTGAAGGGAAAGAATGCGTCTGGGCTGCTGCCGCCATGCGGATCGGATTCGTTCTGGGTGCGCTCTGGCTCTGCTTTCCCACGAAAACTCGCCCCGCTGCCTGGGCCGTATTGACTCAGGGGCGGTTAGTGGCGCTCGTGATCGCGGCTCTGTTTTGGAGCCGAATCAAATATGCAGTGCCATTTCTCGCGATTGCGGGGATCGTGATCTGGTTCATCCGACCGCGGGGGAAGCGGGGATAAGCTTGTCCAGAATCCCGTTCACGAAACTGCCGGAGTGCTCAGTGCCGAATTCGCGGGCGATTTCAATCGATTCGTCGATGACGACCGCGGCCGGAGTTCCCATGCGTGTCATTTCGTAAAGGCCCATCCGGAGCACGTTGCGGTCCGTCGGGGCCATCCGATCCAGACGCCAGTTCGTTGCAGTGCGGCAGATCACGTCGTCCAGTTCTTCCCGCGTCGCTGTGACTCCGGAAATCAGCGACCATGCAAAATCCCGCAACGCCGAATCGGTGAATTGCTTGCGGAGTTCTCCCTGGACCCGATCCTGATCGGCTTCCGGATTCTGGTCAAGCAGATAGAGCATTTGCAGAACAAAACGACGAGCTTCTGAACGTCCGGCCATGAGTAGTTTGAATCAGGTTTGAGTTTGACGATCCAGATCTGCGCACGGTGCGCGGATTATTGTGGTGAGCGGCAGGGCGTCAGCCCTCCGTGCATGTTGTAGCTGTTTTTCCGACGTGATTGACCCAAATGAGGCACTCGGAGAGCTGACGCTTTGCCGCTCGCCTTAAGGTCAGATCTTCTTCAGCAGGTTGATCATCTCAATTGCCGCCAACGTGGCTTCGTGGCCTTTGTTGCCGACTTTGCCGCCCGCGCGGTCAAGAGCCTGTTCCATCGTGCCGCAGGTGATCACGCCAAACGTCACCGGAATTCCGGTTTCGCGCGTAATGCTCATGATGCCGGACGCAACCTGGCTGTTGATGTATTCGTGGTGCGTCGTTGAACCCTGAATCACGGCTCCCAGACAAATCACGGCAGCATACTTACCGGACTTTGCGAGCTTTGACGCCGCGAGCGGGATTTCAAACGAACCCGGCACCCAGGCAATCGTGATCTTATCGGCGCTCCCGCCATGACGCACGACCGTATCGATTGCGCCTTCCAGTAAACGCTTTGTAATCAGATCATTGAACCGAGACACCACGATTGCGAACGATGTGTCGGCAGCGGTGAGTTGTCCATGTAATTCTGTAGGCATGAGTTGCGACATTCTACCCGAGATTCATCGACAGCAGGAATTCTTCGTTGGACTTCGTACGTTTGAGACGGTTCACGAGCAATTCAATCGCATCGACCGGATTCATGTCATTCAGGACACGGCGAAGGACCCAGACCAGTTTCAATTCTTCTTCATTCAGCAGCAGTTCTTCACGACGAGTGCCGGAACGATTGACGTCGATTGCCGGCCAGATGCGTTTTTCGACCATGCGACGATCCAGATGCAGCTCTGTATTGCCGGTGCCTTTGAATTCTTCAAAAATGACTTCATCCATCCGGCTGCCGGTATCCACCAATGCGGTCGCGATGATCGTCAGGCTGCCGCCTTCTTCCACGCAGCGAGCTGCACCGAAGAATCGCTTTGGGTGCTGCAACGCATTGGCATCAATGCCGCCAGAGAGAGTTTTCCCGGAATTCGGGATTTCCGTGTTCCATGCGCGGGCAAGCCGGGTGATGCTGTCAAGAAAGATAATGACGTCGTGGCCGTATTCGACCATCCGCTTGGCTTTTTCGATGACCATTTCGGCAACCTGAATATGCCGCGATGTCGGTTCGTCAAACGTGCTGCTGACAACTTCACAGTTGACCCCCTTCAGCTTGCGTTCCATATCCGTCACTTCTTCCGGACGTTCGTCGATTAACAGCACGATCACGTAAGCGTCCGGATGATTCTGCAGTGTCGCCTTCGCTAACTGTTGCAGCAGGATCGTCTTTCCAGCCCGGGGCGGCGACACAATCAGGCCACGCTGACCAAGTCCGATCGGTGCGATCAGATCGACGATGCGTGTGCTCAGAAATTCGGCGTTGTCGGCGAGTCGCAGGCGACGTTCCGGGTGCAGCGGCGTCAGGTCATCAAAGAACACTTTGTTGGTGAGTTCATTCGGGTCTTCCCCATTGATTGCTTCGACACGCAGCAGTGCAAAGTAACGTTCGTTTTCTTTGGGCGGACGAATCTGACCAGCGACGGTCGCTCCGGTGCGAAGCCCAAAGCGACGAATCTGACTGGGGCTGACGTAGATATCATCCGGACATGGCAGATAGTGATAATCCGGGCTGCGGAGAAATCCGAATCCGTCCGGCAGAATCTCCAGGGTCCCTTCGCCGAACATGAGCCCGTTCATGCGGGTGCGTTCTTTGAGGATCTTGAAAATCAGATCTTGCTTCTTCAGACCGTGGTATTCGGTCAGTTCTTCCTGCTCCGCGATCGTAATGAGCTCTTTCATCGACATTCGCTGGAGTTCCGCGATGTTGATTTCGGTGCTCTCAGGCGGTGCGAACGTTGCTTCGACGGGTTTATCGACGTCGCCCGCTTCATGGCGGGTATCGGATCGGCGAAGCAGACGAGGCGTTCCGCCAGGGCGAGGATCATCAGGACGAGTACTGCGTGTAGACATGGCCGCGTCGGGCCTCCGGAAAGGAATTTGAGGAAGGATTACCAGCGGAACGAGACAGGGATTTGATGCCGAATCGAATGCTGGCGCGATCCGGCGGGTTTGTTTTGATTAAGTTGTTGCTTCAGTGTGGTCAGGGTTAAATCAGTTACTGGCGGCTAGCGGTCTGTTGATTCAGTGATTTTTGGGGCTCATGATCATACCAACCCGAAGCGCCAGCGAGGAATTCAGCCGTTTCTGCCTCGCTGGCGCTTCGGGTTGGTATTAAATCAACACTCCGCTAGCGCCATGCCGCTCAATGATCTTTTCCAGAATCCGCTTCATCTGCTCAGCCGCGGCGTTCACTGGACCGGAATTATCGACGACAAACTGAGCATTTTGTCGCTTCTTCAACAGACTCCATTGCGATGCTTCGCGACGCTGAAACTCTTCCATCGACCAGCCGCGATTTGCTGAAGCGCGCTGTTGCCGCAATTCAGCCGGAGTGTCAATAAAGATGACCGCGTCACATTCGTCTGCCCAGCCCGCTTCCAGCAGCAGAGCAGCATCCAGGATAATGGCATCCACATCCTGCGGAGCCTGTTTGATGGAATCATGAATCTCGCTGCGAATCGCCGGATGAAGTATTTCATTCAGCCTGTTTCTATTGTTTGTCACTTCGTCGGAGTCGCCGAAAATTTTTTCCGCCAGCCGGTTTCGCAAAACCCGTCCTGTTTCGTCGAAGATTTCTTCTCCAAAAGCATCGCGGAGTTTCTGACAGATTTCGCTCGTCAGAAGTAGTTCATGGCCAATGCGATCTGCATCAATTACGAACAATCGAAGGTCTGAAACACTTCGCACGACAGAACTCTTGCCAGCGCCGACTCCACCGACAATGCCGATGACCGGAATGTTCGCATGCTGGGAAAGATCTGAGAGAACAGAGAGCAACGGAGGAAATCGATGAGAATGATGTGACTCGCGGGTGCGAGCTATTTTAGATGGGATCGTTCAGCCGGACGTGCAGCGTTCCATTGCCGTTTACAAACCGGTTCGGGAGGTTCCGAATGCTGTTTTCGGCTTTAAAAAATGGGTCAGGAACCAATAGTGGGGAGCACCCTCTGGGCCATTTGGCTATTGGTTCCTGACCCATTTTTTAAAGCTGATCGGAGCAAAATCAGATTCGTTTTCTCCAGCGACGCTGCTTTTGCCTCGATATGTTGCTCGAACGGTTTTGCGATGTCAAATGATAGTCGACCCCCTGCCCTGCTTTTTCACCACTTCTGATCGCGGGAAATCCTTTCAGGAAGTTACAGTTTTTCTGCCGTCTGACTGGTTCAAAGCCCGGTGCCGTGCGAGCATTCGTGTGCTTTGGGTGCAATTGCCGGGTCAAACTGGCATTTCCATGGTGAATGTCATGGGCGTTTCATGGATCAGCCACACTGCGCTCGCAGCGCAGGCTTGGTGCTCTGTCAGGAGTGTTTTGATGTGTGCCACTGGCTCTGCCAGTGCTTCCTGCGATGGGGAGCACTGGCAAAGCCAGTGGCACGCAACCCATCAATGAATGCGTGACAGAGCACCAGACGCTAAACACCGTCACGTCGACCATTTTCCCTGAATCACAGGAACTTTGCACAATGACCAGCGAGATGCTGACTTTGATCGATCAGGCCGGTAAAGATGGGCGGTTGACGGCGGATTCACCGGCAAATCTGCGCTCGTGGCTGACTCGTGAGAGTGTTGCCCAGTATCGCCCGCGTATCGTGGAACTAATCAAGGCTGGCGAATGGCCAAAGCTGAACGCAATGTTCTGGACGGCCATTCCGTTCGGCACTGGCGGTCGTCGCGGTCCCATGGGTGAAATGGGGCCCGCTACGATCAACGACCGGACGATTGCTGAATCCGCGCATGGCATGGCCGTTTATCTGCGTTCGACCGGATGCAAAACCGGCGGTTCTGCCGTGATCGCCCATGACACACGAAACAATTCACCGCACTTCGCAAGGATCACCGCCTGCACCATGGCGGCGCATGGCCTGAAAGTGTTCCTGTTTGACGGACATCGTTCAACGCCGGAGCTGTCTTATGCCGTCCGCAAGCTCGGCTGCAACGTCGGTGTGGTGATCTCCGCTTCTCACAATCCGCCTGCCGACAACGGTTTCAAGGCGTATTGGAACAATGGAGCCCAGGTCATTCCTCCCCATGACAAGGGCATTGTAAAAGAAGTCGAAAAAGCCGATGTCATTCCAACGGTGGACTTCGCTTCGGCCGTCGTGGACGGACGCATTCAGATTGTTGGTTCAGAGATCGACAAAGACTACGTTGCGGAGGTTGTGAAGCTTTCTGAATCTCCGGAACGATCCATCCATGCTGTGTTCACACCTCTGCACGGTGTCGGTGAAACAAACGTCTTCGCGGTGATCAAAGCGGCGGGATTTCAGAATGTTTCGATCTTTGAACCACATCGCGCGCCGGATGGTAATTTTCCTAACGTGCCGAATCATTTTCCGAACCCGGAAAACCTTGAAGTGTTTAGTCCCGTCGTGGATTGGATCGAAACGACGCACAACTCGGCGGAACTGATTCTTGCTTCCGACCCGGATGCCGACCGACTCGGCGTGATGGTGCGAAATTCGACGGGCGGGTTCACGGCACTGAGTGGCAATCAGGTAGGGGCGCTGATTACCGACTTTCTGTTCCGCAAGCGAAAAGCCTCCGGTAGATTTTCGCCACAGGATTACGTGGTGGAAACACTGGTGACCACGCCATTGACCAGAGCTGTCGCGGAACATCACGGTGCCCGCTGCTTCTACGAGTTGCTCGTTGGGTTTAAATACATCGCTCAGACAATGGAGGAACAGGGTATCGATCACTTTGTGTTCGGCACAGAAGAATCGATTGGCTTTCTGGCGGGGTCATACTGTCGTGACAAAGATGCGAGTGTTGCGGCCTTGTACATTCTGGAATTGGCGGGGGAACTGAAAGCGGAGGGGAAATCACTGCTGAACCAGCTGGATCAGCTTTACAAGGATTGTGGATACCACTGCGAAGGCCAGAAGTCGATCTATTGTGAAGGACCAACCGGCAAAGCGAAAATTGATGGCTTGATGCAGACGCTGCGTGACGCGCCGCCAGCCCAGTTTGGATCGATACGATTTGCGGAAGCGCTGGACTACAACTCCGGACGCTGCATTTCGATCCCGTCAGGCAATCCGCTGCCTGAGATCACACATCCACGCGGTGACCTGCTGGTCTATAAATCAGACGCGTCACAGCCCGTCAGAGTTCAGATTGCAGGGCGTCCATCGGGGACCGAGCCGAAAATCAAATTCTATCTCTTCTGCCAGTCTGACGTGATGAACGGTAATCTCGATGCTGCTCGTGCTGCGGGCGACAAGGCACTGAAGGACGTGCAACAGGCGATCGGTGACTGGGCTCAGCACCAGTTGAAAGGTTGAAGCGAGGCATGAAGACGCTCATTCGGAATGCCGTGGTCGTCCTTCCTGACGCTGTGGAACGAATCAATGTCCTGATCGATGGTCAGCGCATCGCATCGATCGGCGCGCCGGATTCTGCCAGGGCAGATGATGTGATTGACGCGCATGGACTGCATCTGTTGCCTGGCTTGATTGACGATCAGGTTCATTTTCGTGAACCAGGACTGACACATAAGGAAGATCTGCACTGTGCCACGCGGGCCTGTGCAAAAGGCGGCGTCACTTCGTTTCTGGAAATGCCCAATACGAAACCGACCACGACCACGCTGCAGGCGCTGGAAGAAAAGCTGGTGATCGCCGCGCAGAAGTGTCATGTGAATTTCGGTTTCTACATTGGCGCGACCCCCGGCAATCTGGACGTGCTGCAAACTGCCACGCGTACGCCTGGCATTAAGATTTTCATTGGTTCAAGTACCGGGGATCTGTTAGTCGATGAGCAGACGGCTCTCGAAAGAATCTTCGCTGAAACGACACTTCCGATTTGTGCGCACTGCGAAGATGAGACAACCGTGAAAGCGAATGCCGCACGCCTGAATGGCGGGACCGATGTGTCACATCACAGCCTGATCCGCGATCACAATGCGGCTCTGATCGCCACCAGACGCTCGGTGGAACTGGCTGAACGGCACCGACATCGATTCCATGTGCTGCATGTATCGACCGCGGAAGAAGTGGAATTCCTGCGGGGGACCAGTGATCTGATCACGGCCGAAGCGTGTCCGCATCCGATCGGTTGGCGATTCGCCGTCCCAATTTCACAACCGGACGCGACGACCCCCAGCCTCCAATGGCGTGGCCTTAAGCAATCCGACTGGCGAGCGGGGTACGTAAGTGCCCTGATTTTCGCATCATGCGCGACAAATCAGGGGATTCACATCCCCCGCTCGCCTTAAGTCCACGCCATTGACCCCAGGCCCGGCGAGTCGCACAGTGGCGGATTCTGCCGGAGTCGTTTCCGGACGCATGGTTTCGCCTGGTGACCGTGATGCGCTGCATGACCGGCAGGATTGATATGTTCGATTCTTACGACTTGATCGCTAAAATCGAAACATTTTCACAAGTCAGCGGAAAGGATCGTTCGATACCAAGAAAGACGCCTTAGTTTTGGCGTGCAGTCTTTGGGTTTGCCAGTCGCAGATCAGCGGCAGCAGGTCCGCAAGCCAGGATTTGATTCATGAACTCGCCTACGATGAAAACCGGGAAGAAACCCATGCAGACGCTCGGCAGCAAATTGCGACGCAACGCAGTGGTGGCAGT
>JANOUN010000242.1:0-4511 GCA_031416875.1 Planctomycetota bacterium
AGTCGGTGCGCCGGATCTGAAAGAAGTCAACGTGATGACTCCCAGCTTCTTCGCGGCGCTGGAAACCATTCTCGCAGAAACACCAATTGACACATGGAAGCAGTATTGTCGTTTTCGATTGCTGGATGCAGCCGCAGATTACCTGACGCCTGACTTTGTCGATGCACACTTTGAGCTGCATGATCGCACGATCACCGGAGTTCCCGAACAACAGCCTCGCTGGAAGCGCGCGGTGGATGCAACCTCAGGCGCCGGTGCCGGCGATTTTGGTGTGCTGGGCGAATCGCTGGGACAGCTTTATGTACAAAAACATTTTCCCGCAGAATCACGTCGCCGCATGGATCAACTGGTCGCGAACCTGTTGAAAACTTACGAAACCAGCATTCATGAACTTTCATGGATGACTGACGCCACCAAAGAAAAGGCGCTCGACAAGCTGAGCAGGATCACGACGAAAATCGGATACCCGGATGAATGGCGGGACTATTCCAAACTGGAAATCAAAGCCGACGACCTGGTCGGAAACATGATGCGATCGGCAGAGTTTGAACATCACCGTCAGTTGGATCGTCTCCATAAACCCGTCGATCGCAAGGAATGGGGCATGACGCCTCAGACGGTGAACGCTTACTACAATCCCGGCATGAATGAGATTGTTTTCCCGGCCGCCATTCTGCAGCCTCCGTTCTTTGATGCGCTGGCCGATGACGCGGCCAATTATGGCGGCATCGGTGCTGTCATCGGTCACGAAATCAGTCACGGCTTCGACGATGAAGGCAGCAAGTACGACGGTGACGGCAATCTGCAAAACTGGTGGACCGCAGCAGACCGTGAGGCCTTCGAAAAACTCACCGGCCAGCTGGTCACACAATTTGAAGGATACGAACCACTGCCCGGTCGTAAGCTCAACGGCAAGCTGACGCTCGGTGAGAACATCGCGGACCTGAGCGGCATGGCGATCGCGTATAAGGCCTACCGCATGTCGCTGGGCGGCAAAGACGGCCCTGTGATTGATGGCCATACTTCGGCTCAGCGGTACTTCCTCAGCTGGGCGCAGATCTGGCGACGGAAGTACCGTGAGGATGAACTCATTCGCCGTCTGGTGATCGATCCGCATTCGCCGTCCAGCTTTCGAGCGAACGGACCGATCTCCAATCTGGATGCGTTTTATGAAGCCTTCAGCGTCAAACCTGGTGATAAACTGTTCAAACCTGAAGCAGACCGCATTCAGATCTGGTAGTGTGTTCCATCCGACTGCTATGCGAACGAATGGGCCCGTTGGCCCGGAATCGCCGGATTGCGTTTCGGGCCAAAGGCCCAACCGTTCCAATAGCCTGGGCCAAAGCGATTAGCCTCGCCCCCCTATTTTGCAATCGAACGTGTCCGCGACGAGAATCTCCCTCGCGCTCCAGAATTCTTTTCGCAAGGGCGTTCTCCTGGAATGAACGAGGGCGGAGCGAAGTCGCGGGCAAATCAAGCGATTTCATCAGCAAAAAGTCGGCAAAAAAACCGGAGCCGGGGAAAGTTCCCTCGCGAACGCGGTTTGACTAAACTCCCCAGATTCAAGGAATCAGTCTCTGAGGTTGATCGGCAATGTGAACGACCGAACTTCCCGGCAGACAGCAGAAACACACTCGAACGAAAAGGCAACATTGTCATGGCCAAATCCACGAAAAAAGTACCAGCCACCAAAGCCGCCAGCGAAGATCAGGTGATGCTCGACAATGCATTGGGGCAGATCGAGAAGATGTTCGGCAAGGGCGCGATCATGAAACTCGATCCCAACGAAAACTCCGGCGGTTTCCCCGGTATTTCGGGAGGTGCTCTGTCGCTGGACCTGGCCTTGGGTGGTCACGGGTTTCCTCGAGGTCGAATCATCGAGCTCTTCGGACCGGAATCCAGCGGCAAGACCACACTCGCACTGCATGCCATTGCATCGGCTCAGAGGGAAGGCGGCATCGCTGCGTTCGTGGACGCGGAACATGCACTCGATCCTCAATGGGCGCGGAAGCTGGGTGTGAACCTCGACGAGCTGCTGGTGAGCCAGCCATCCTACGGCGAAGAAGCTTTGCAGATCACCGAAATGCTGATCAAGTCGAATTCGGTCGATATCATCGTGATTGACTCCGTTGCCGCACTGGTGCCGAAAGCGGAACTCGACGGCGAAATCGGCGACACGCACGTGGGCCTGCAGGCACGCATGATGAGTCAGGCCATGCGAAAGCTGACGGGCGTGATTTCGAAAGCCAAAGCGACGGTCATCTTCATCAATCAAATTCGGGAGAAGATCGGCGTGATGTTTGGCAGCCCGGAAACAACTCCCGGCGGTCGCGCTCTGAAGTTTTACAGTTCCTGCCGCGTCGATGTGCGACGGATCAGTTCACTCAAGGAAGGCGAAAACCAGATCGGGATCCGGATGCGTGCCAAAATTGTGAAGAACAAGGTGGCACCGCCGTTTCGCATCGCGGAATTTGACATGTACAACACCTGTGGGATCAGCTACGAAGCCGACCTTGTGGATCTGGCGGTTGAAAACAAGATCATCGATCGCAGCGGAAGCTGGTTCAGCTACGGCAGCACCAAACTGGGACAAGGCCGCGACCGGGCACGTGTGTACCTCGAGGAAAACCCGGCAGTCGTCGCAGAAATTCGGGCAAAGATTCTGGATCTGAAGCACATCAGCTCCGGGGTCGTCGAAGCCCCGGAAGAACCAGTCGCCATTCCAGAGGAATAGCTACGTCTGCTTTACAGAACAAGTTGCAGATGAGTCAAATTTGGGTGCGATGGTGGAACGATGGTATGCAGGATGGACATCCATGTCCGTGGCATGGCCATGAGTCACTGTCGAATCGAAGGTTATTGTGCCTCGACAGCCGTTAGACAATGCGGCGGTGCCTGGCCAGAATCTCGGACATGAATGTCCAAGCTACAGGAATCACAGCCATGGACCGAGCCTGACGAACTCGGCCTGTCGGCTTTTCACGCTCCGGAGTGCACGATTCCTCGCACGATGAACTGACGTGTCACGACAAGTTCCGGCGCTTCATCGCCTGTCTGCAATCCGCTGCCAATCAGGTCACGAAGTTGTTGCTTTTGTTCTTCAGACAACGACGTCTTGTCCAGATCACCGATCAGTTGCAGCAGCGTCTGCAGGAATTGCGTTTGCTTCTGGATTTCGTCGATGTCCAGTCCCTGCCATTTTTCGATGAGCATGTTGTAGATATTGGCGACGCGATTCTTTGCCACTCGATACTCAATGGTGATCGTCTGTCCGATCAGTTTTGGCAGGTCGACATCATTCCGAAACCCCATTTGCCACGCCAGAAATTCATCGACCAGCACTCCTTCGCGATCGCCTGCATCGGGCAACGCACCGGCCAGCAGACTGTTCTTCAACGCGGCACTGTGAATATTGAACCCGGCGATTCTGCCGGAAAGAGGCTCGGCATTCGTCTTGATGACACAAGCGGTCGTCGCATCGGGGATCACAGCCAGTACGTGCGGAATTTCACGCATCGAAGCCAGATCCTGTGGAGTAATCTCGTTTCGCCTGTTCTCGTCATACCTGTCCTGTTTCCATTGACCGATCAAAGCCTCCCGGATGCGTTTTCGCCGTGCGTCGCTGATTTCCGCATCAACGACGATTTCGCTTTCCGGAGGTTCCTCCAGTACGCCGTCACCAGGGAAGATGTGAATCTGTCGCACGAAATCCGACGAATCGAACAGCGTATGAATTGCGGTGCGGACGCCCGACGCACCACTGGCCGCCATCATCAGGACAATACAACCCGTTACAATCCCGTTGAGATTGAGGAGCGTCCTCATCCGGCGGTGCCAGAGATTGTGGACCGCCATTCGCAGGACATCAGAGGTTCTCATGGCTGTGGACCTCCGTGAGCAATCCGTCCGACATCCGAAACTGCCGCTCGCTGCATGTCCTGGCCACCTGCGCATCGTGTGTGACAATCACAGACGTTGTTCCGAATTCACGACACAGCCTCATCAACAGCTGCATCACTTCCTCGGCAGTATGGGTATCCAGATTGCCTGTCGGTTCATCGGCCAGAATGACTTTTGGGTTGTTGACCAGAGCCCGCGCGATGGCGACTCGCTGTTGTTCTCCGCCGGAAAGCTGATACGGCAGATGATTGCGTCTCGGCAACAGTCCGACACAAACTGCAGAATCACGACGCAGGCTTTTGATCGGATCGGCACTCATTTTCCGCCTGGGTGATTCTACTCCATCGCGGCGTCTTGACCATTGCTTGTCGCCAGCGCACGCCACGCTGCCCTGTCAACACTTTGCGGAATCATTCGCACCGATCCGTCCAGCAGCAGCACACTGACAGTTCTGTCGCGATGTTCGCTGCGAGCGCTCACAAGGGCATATGCCATTGTTCCTGCAACGTTGGGTTCACCGACAAATTAAGTGCGCGGCTTCACCAGGATGACTTAGGCGACAACTGCAACACGGAGTCCTATGGACAGATTTGAAGTGGACATGTGGAGTA
>JANOUN010000243.1:0-1648 GCA_031416875.1 Planctomycetota bacterium
GGGCAACGCCCCGCGATTGGCAGCGAAGCGCGGCCCGATGGGCACGCGGTTAAACGAAGCAACTTCTGCACTGGTGCTTCATACGCGACTGCGATATGTGCTGTTCATTCCCTGGATGTACGAACGGATTGCGAGGTCGCGAAATCGCATTCCAATTGCGGAAGCTCTGGAGATGGAAGAATTGGAACTGACAAAACGGCTGAAACTATCGAACGAATCTGGCGTGATAGGTGACCAAAACTACCCGAAGCCGACGGTCCAGCCGCCAGCCATGATGTATTGGTCCGCCTTGAGCACATGGCGAATTCTGCGGTCCCACGAAAACGGCACCTCGCCATCTCGACGTACATTGCATCAGTCTCTGCGTCGCCATACTCCTCAACATCAGGTTCACGATGACGACAAACAACCGCTGTTCACTGAAAGATCGCCGTTCGTTGAATTAGCCACGAGATTGTAGTCCATGCTCCTTATGCAAGTTCGAGCACACTTTGACAGTAGTGTCCGAATAAGCGCAACGATCCGTGAATCTGGGCGTTGCCCTTCGGGCCGGGCTGCTTCGGGCTCCGCTTTCGCTCGGTCCGGCAGGCCGGACTGCTGCGCACCCTGCACATCCCTAACGCAATGCCCTGATCATCCATTGAGGAAAACGTAACCTCAATGAAGTGAAGGAAATAAGCCGTAGCTGGCAGTCCTCATCATAGCACGACGTCAAGGTCCGCTTCCCTGCACTGCGTTCCGGTCCGCTGCTGCTTCGCGTTACGCGATCCGCAGGAAATCGCGATGGAGCTGCTGCGGGGCGGACAAATGGAGCGAGCAATTCCGCTTCTGTGGACTTTGATTCAGGAGAATCCGCGAGATCCCGATAACTACTACAATATTGGTGTGGCGTACAACGAACTCGGCGAGTTTGAGAAAGCAAAGCTGCATCTTCAACAAGTGATCAAGCTGGATCCACAGTATGTGAATGCGCTGGCCGCTCTGGGTTTTGCTCAGGTCAGGACCGGTGACATCGCTGCAGCAGCTCAAACACTCAAGACTGCCGTCAGTGTCGATCCCAGTAATGTGCATGCCCTGAAAAATCTTGGTGGTTGTCTGCTGCAACTGGGCCGATTCGAAGAAGCGGAACCGATTCTCCGTCGGGCAGTCCATGTTGCTCCTGGGGACGTTCAATTTGCAATCGGACTGGCTGAAGCGTTGGAGAATCTTGGAAAAGAAGACGATGCCGACGCGCAGTATCAAAGAGTGATGCAGCTCGGAGGCAACGATCCGGCGGTCGAACAGGCCGCAAAGGCAAGAACCCGTTTTGCCGAAAAGACCATGCGGAAACGAGGCGGAGCATTGCGCCAGGATGTGCTGATTTACTGCCAGAAAGCACTTGAACTGTTTGCCCCGGTGCCAGCTGAGAAAGTAAAGGCCATTGCCTTTGAAATTGCGGTCCTCGGCAAGAACGGACTAGACATCAACAACCCCGAAAAGAAGTCCAGATTGAAGGAACTCCCCTGCGAATTCACGGGCCTGAAGTTGTGTTCGTTCTTGTACGTCGCCTCCCAGCAGATTGCTCCCGGCACCGATGTCGGCATTGACTTCTCACGGGAATACGAAGAAGCCGTAGGGTTGCGAGCTTAAGGCCCGTGACTGCCGAGTT
>JANOUN010000244.1:0-3544 GCA_031416875.1 Planctomycetota bacterium
GATCGATGAAACCAACCGTATTTGTGATCGCCGCCCAGTTGCGGCCAGCCCCCTGCCCGGCGAGTCGCTGAATGCGTTTGGTGCTCTGAAGCCCTGACTCGGGCCGTACGATCCTTGCTTTCTGGAACTGCCGCGACAGAAACGGTGATCTTGCAATTCGCCAATTCCATTCCTCTGTCGGCGTTGCGAATGTGTGCGAGACTTGACTTGCCTCCGGACGCTCATCAATCATGAAACCAGCGCTCAGCGAATCGTCATCGAAACGCAGTTGCCACATCCAGCCATCCGGAAGCACCTGATGCACGGCCGCGTCATCGCAGTGATACGGGAACGGTTCAACATCGATCGAGCTGTCCCGCAGCAGTCGCTCGCACGTTGCCGCCGATTCAAAGTGTGCGAAGATTGATCGTGAATTTGTCTTCAGCAGATGTGTGTGATCAGGGATGCTCAGAAACTTTAATACGCCATTCGATGAACCGGTGGCATCGATCAGAAAGGGAGCCTGGATGTTGATGGATTGTTGGCTGGAAGCGAATTCCCGTTGGCGGAGCGACGGGTCTGCGGTATCTGCCGCCGTCCCCTCAAGTGTCCATTGGTCGTCGTGCTGACTCAACGCATACTGACTTTGCTGAAATGCCACGACTCCGGACGACCGTGCCAACTCGAACAGAAACTGATCGACATCGCTCCGCAACCAGTGCGTATCTGAATGCTCGTCATCGACGCTGGCCGACACCAGCAATCTTTTCGCGTCAAAGTTCCCCGAATTCAGATCGTCATTCCCCGTCTGATCAAAGTAACTGAACCCGCGCTTCTTGCCGCACAATACCTGAGCGTACTCACGCTTCCATGATCCCCAGTGACACAACGGCCGCAGTTCCGGAAGTCCATAACGAACCACCATCTGAGCCAGTGTGCGATCGGCGAGCGGGGTCGATGATTCGCCGATTGCGAATCTCGGATGCCGACTGCGATCCACCATGGCCACTGATTTTCCCGCGCGCGCCAGAATCAATGCCAGCAAACTGCCGCCAAAGCCGGAACCGAGGATCAGGATGTCTGTTTTCATGATTTGTAGCTTGGACATTCATGTCCGAGTTTGCCATCGAGAATCATACGAAAACCGGCAATGACTGCGCCGCCATATCCGCTCAGAAGACGGACAAGAATGTCCATCCTACATACGAATCGCTCGTTGATGCAAATTCATCGCCGCAAGCCTCGCGAGCTGTAAGTCAGCCTCTGCCGGATTGTCCGCGAACGGTCGCGCGTCCCACAGATCTGCAAACACACGCCCTCGATTCCATGACAACGTTTCGCGCATCACCAGTTCCAGCGACGACAATCGAGGTGGCGTAAACAGGCCCTGCTGCCCGAGCTGTTCCATAATTCCATTGCCTGTCCGTACAGGAATCACGGCACAACAACTGACGCCGCAGTCAAATGCAAAGCGAACCGACTCAATCGCCCGTTCGATCCCCTGCTCTTCCGTCGTCTCTGGCGGTTTCAACAGGACAAAGGCTCGGATGCGGATCTGAGACTTCAACAAGAGTTCGCAGCTGCGGGCGAAATCCTCAACGGTCATCTGCTTGTTGAGCTTTGCCAACGTCAGTGCATGAGATGTCTCAAGGCCCAGGGCGATTTCCAGCTGCGTGCCGAGCAACTGCTGAAACTCGCCACAGCGTGCATCGCACAGCCGAGGATGATTCTCGACGATCACGGTCTGGAAATGTCGAATCCGATTCGCGATTGCCGGCAGGTCAGCGCTGGGAATGGCCTTCGCATCGAAGAAGTTGCCGCTGTTGTAGAGCTTCACATGATTCGCTGGCGGCAGGCGGGACAATGCAAAATCGATCTGTCCGGGAATCGCCCCGAACGGCACAGTTTCCTCAGTCGTGTTTTTCCACAGATCGCACATCAAACATCGGAACGGACATTCGCGATTCGTCAGAAAGATTGTCGATACATCTTCGACAACACCGTCGGCAGAAAACTCCGGCTCATTCAGAAAATGATATGGCCTCCACGGATCAACCACATTGCGCGCACCTCGCGCGGCTAGTATGGAACGGTCCAGGACAGGAGTTTCGCGGTTCATATTTCTCAGTTCCGGCGGCGGCTACGGCTTTTTATGGTCGCCACTACACTTCGTCCATGCACTGGTTCACATTGAGTTTACTTTCCGCAGGCTTCCTTGGATTCTATGAAATCGCAAAGAAAGTATCTGTTCGCCACAACGCCGTGCCGCCGGTACTCTACTTTAACGTCCTGACGTCGGCTTTGCTCTGGTTGCCGTTCGTGATTCTGTCGCGGGCAGGGAGCCAATCGATTCCGTTTGAAATGCTGAGAGTGGATACGCTCTCATGGACCATGCACGGCCAGTTGTTTCTCAAGGCGATCATCGCCGGGACGTCCTGGATCTTTGCAACGTTTGCGCTCAAGCATCTGCCGATGTCCATCGCTGCACCGATCCGTGCCAGCAGCCCGTTATGGACGATCCTCATCGCCACGGTCGTGATGCACGAGCGCCCTTCGCCGATGCAGTGGCTGGGAGTCGCCATCATCCTGATTTCCTTCTGGGCGTTCTCGCTGGTTGGCCAAAGAGAAGGCATTCACTTTCACCGGGATCGCTGGGTCGGCTACATGCTGCTGGCCACTCTGCTGGGATCAATCAGTGCGCTGTACGACAAGTTTCTGCTGCAGAACAAAGACATGCGACCTTCCACCGTACAGGCGTGGTTTTCGATCTATCTTGTCGTGTTTATGACGCCGCTCATGGTTCACTGGCTGCTGCGGCGCAGGAAACTGGAACGATTTCAATGGCGGTGGGCGATTCCGATGATCGCGATCCTGCTCTTGATCTCAGACTTCCTGTACTTCTCCGCGATTGCTGACAAACAGGCAATGATTTCACTGATTTCGCCGCTGCGAAGGACGTCCGTCGTGATTGCCTTTATCGCGGGCATTCTGATGTATCAAGAGAAGAACTGGCGGGCGAAGGGCGTCTGTATCGCGACGATTCTGGTCGGCGTCTATGTGCTCAGTCTTGCGCCATCACATCCACGAGCAAACTCGGCAGACGCATCCCAAGCTCCAGCATCTGTGATTCACGAACTCGGAAACCGGTCATTGGAACGAAAGTGACATGCGGCACAGCGTTGTCTCAATGGCAGTCGCATTCAGAGAAATGGCGCTGCCTGCCGGCGTACAGGCATTGGCCTGCTGAGGGATCGTTCGAGAACTCTACGAGTTGCCGTTCCTGAGTCGTCGGAGTTCTTCTTCCAGTTCGCGTATGCGTTTCTCTGCGGCGATCCGAGCCGCCTGTTCCTGCACCTTTTCCTGACGTTCCTGCTCCTTTTCCTGACGTTCCTGCTCTTTTTCCCGACGTTCCTGCTCTTTTTCCTGACGTTCCTGCGTTCGTGCGTACTCTGCCTGTTCCCTGGCCAATTCTTCGGAGTCCGCTTTTGTCAACTGTTCAATCCCGGTTTCATAATCCACAATCACCAGATCATACTCGCGCAGCGACAGCTCGACGCCCAACGTG
>JANOUN010000245.1:0-6515 GCA_031416875.1 Planctomycetota bacterium
AGGCGCAGGCGAAACACGGCAACGACGCCTGCGGCTTGCCGTTAAACGATTAAGACGACAGTCCCCGTGGCCGTTGGGGTCAAAAGCATAACAGTCGAATTACAGAGACCCACGAGTCAGTTTTCCTCCTGAGGAATTGTCGTTGTCCGGAATATCACACCGTCGCTGGCAACAGAACAGTCTCGAAGCCGTCGTGGCGAGCGCCGTTATCTGCATTCTCATTACATGCGGAACAATCACGTTCCAGAGTATCCGGCGGATGCAGAGAAACGCTGAACTGGTCGAAGAATCCCATGAAGTCCTGAGCGTCCTCGACCGCCTCGAATCGTTGCTCAAAGATACTGAAACGGGAACACGCGGTTTCCTCATCACAGGGGACTCGGATTACCTTGTTCCGTTCGAATCAGTGCCGAAAAATGTCAGTCGCCTCATGCAGGAACTGGCAACCCTGACTTCAGAAAATGCCCGACAGCAGTCTGCAATTAAGTCGCTTCAAGAGCTGATTGATCAGGAATCGATTGTACTCAATACGATGATTCTGTTGAGACGCGAAAAAGGAATTGAGGCCGCACAGGAAGTTGTGAAGACCGAGATCAGCAAACAGATCATGGATGGGATTCGCAGGCACATCTCTGAGATACACAGCAACGAAGACAGGTTGCTTGACGATCGAAGCCTGGCAACGGCGCACGCGTACGAAACCGCACTCTGGACCGCACTGGTTTCCACATTCACGGGACTGTCACTCGTCGGTGCTGTGTACTTTTCGATGCAGCATAGTCAAAAAAAGGCAGAAAAAGCTGCCGCCATCCTGTTCGTCGAACGTGAACGTCTGCAGGTCACCCTCGCCAGTATCGGCGACGGCGTGATTGCCTGTGATCGCGACCTCAATGTCAGGTATCTGAACCCGGTGTCAGAACGGCTTACCGGCTGGTCGAATGCAGAAGCTCTCGGCCAATCGCTTGAGACTGTTTTTCACATCGTCAACAAAGATACCCGCCAGACGGTCGAGAATCCGGCAGCGCGGGCGTTGCGTGAAGGCGTCGGCGTAGGTCTCGCAAACCACACGCTGCTCATTACGAAACACGGAGTCGATGTTCCTGTCGATGACAGCGCGTCACCCATTCGGGATGCCAAACGAAACATGACAGGTGTGGTACTCGTCTTTCGCGACGTGACCGAGCGACGCCGTGAGGAAGACCGACTTCGTGAATCGGCTGAATTTACGCGCAGCATCGTCGATACGCTTGGTGAATTAGTGGTCGTGCTTGACAGGGAAATGAAGGTGTTGCATGTGAACCGTGCTTTTTCCAACACGTTCCAGATTGCTGATGATCGGATTCTTGGTCGTTCAATTTATCAACTTGATGACGGTCGCTGGGATTTGCCGGTTCTTCACAAACTGCTCGATGGCACACTCAATCAACTGAAACCTGCTGCTCATGTGGAATTTGTACAGCACCCAGCGCAGATCGGACGCAAAGTTCTGCGAATGACTGCCAGTCATTTTGCTGCCGGAAGCGAACGCAAAGAAGCCGTTTTGCTGGTCATGTCCGACGTCACCGAAGAACGAATTCTGGAAAAAGAACATCGTCGCCGTGACCAGCAGATGCGATGGTTTCTTGAACAGATCAAGGACTACGCCATCTACCCCATGGACGCCGAATGCAGGGCCACGAGCTGGAATCAGGGCGTCAAAGAAGTCCTGGGGTATGACGAAAGTGAATTCCTCGGGCACGATATTCGGAGACTGATTTTCACGCCGGAAGCGCAGGCCGAAGGGATTCCGGAGATAGAGTTTTCTCTCGCGGCTCTCGATCAACGAGCCAGTGACGATCGCTGGATGATGCGAAAAGGAGGTGAACATTTCTGGGCATCCGGAATCACCAGCTCAATTCGCGACGACGATGATCACCTCATTGGTTACAGCAAGGTCATGCGCGACCTCACCAGTCGTAAGCGCGCGCAGGACGAACTGAGTGAAATTGCGGCCCGGCTTTCGGAAATGGATCGCCGAAAGAATGAGTTTCTCGCGACGCTCGCGCATGAACTTCGTAACCCGCTCGCTCCCATCAAAAACGCTGTGCAGCTGATGGGTTTGTCAAAGCTGGATCCGGCGCTCGACGAACTCCGGCAGATGATGGCTCGCCAGGTAGAACATCTCGTCCGCCTGATTGACGATCTGCTCGATGTGTCACGCATCAGTCGGGGGAAAATTGCACTCCGGAAAGATGTAATCGATCTGAAATCCGTCATTGATGCTGCGGTGGAAGTCTCAGCCACATTCATCGCCGAGAGCGGACAGCACTTGACAGTCAGCATCGACAAAAACAAACCCATCTTCGTCAATGCCGATCATTCGCGTCTGACTCAGGTTGTGTCGAATCTGCTCAATAACTCCGCGAAATACAGTAGTGCCGGATGTCGAATTGAGCTTTCTGTGACTCGCGAGAACCGAGTTGCCGTGATCCGCGTGCGTGACAATGGGATCGGAATTGCCGCTGATCGACTGTCCGAGATTTTCCAGATGTTCGCCCAGGTCGATGATACCCCGGAAAGGGGAAGCCCTGGACTGGGGATCGGTCTCACTTTGGTCAAAACGCTCGTCGAACTGCATCACGGAACGGTGATCGCAGAGAGTGACGGTGCTGGGAAAGGGAGTGTCTTTACCGTACGACTTCCGACAACTGAGGCCCCCGGTCCACAGCCTTCTCCTGTTTCGTCTGAGCACGTTTCAAAGCCCGCTCGATCATTCCGTGTGCTGGTCGTGGAAGATATGCGTGCGTTACGGGAAATCATGGCTCGATTGTTACGCAAACTCGGCCATGAAGTGGAATTTGTCGAGAACGGTGCGATTGCACTTCAGAAGCTGGAGCACTATGCACCGGAAGTCGTTTTTTCAGACATTGCAATGCCAGGGATGACTGGATACGAACTGGCTCAACGGATCCGCCAACGAGCCGACTCCTCCAGTATCTACCTTGTTGCACTCACAGGATTTGGTCAATCAGCAGACCGCAGGAAGGCGCTCGAATCCGGTTTTGATGAACACATGATTAAGCCCGTCGATATTGTCACTCTCCAGGCACTGTTCGAAAAGCTATCGAACGGACACAATAGCATTGTTTAACCGCGTGCCCATCGGGCCGCGATTGCGACACTATTCGAAAAGCTATCGAACGGACACAATGGAGCTGAATGAAATCGTTAAGAAAAGAGCCTCTCCGAAACCAGAGAGGCTCACAGTCTTTGCAATTTTTCAAACAGGTGGCGGGATGACGACTCGATCACTTCGTTGAGGTCTCAACTTTTTTCAGCTCTGCCTGCTCTTTGCTCAATGCCTGCTTCGCTTCGGCCAGGTCAGCCTCTTCTTCCGACACAGCCTTCTTCGCAGCGTCCAACGCTTCCTGCAAGTCCGCGCGATTATCGTCGGTCGCATTATTGAGTCGGATTTCAGCAGCCGTCACTTCGGCCTGTGCATCGACCAATTCCTGCTCCTGGGCAGTTACTTCAGCTTCGCACTTTTGAACTTTCTTACGGATGTCTGCAATGGCTTTTTGCTTTGTTTCCTCCAGCTCCCGCTTAGCTTCGGCGACCTTTTCGTCAGCATCTCGCTTGGCTTCTGCGAGATCCGCTTCGCGCTGAGCCTGGGCGTCGGCGATTTCTTTTCGTCCCTCTTGAGTGGCTTTACCTACATCAGAAAGTTCTTCCGCCACGTTTGCAGCCGAGTCCTTCGTCGCCTCTGCGACATCCTTCGTTTCCGCATTGATATCATCGATGACAATTTTACGCGTCTCGTGGACGTCCTCATTGCCTTCCTGACGGGCGTCGGCAACCGTCTGATCGGCATCTCGTTGTGCCTCCTGATAATCTGATTTCGCCGTTTCTACATCTTCCGCTCCCGTTCCGCAACCAGCCAGCATTCCACAGGCAGCCGCAGCTGGGATCATCATTAAAAACTTCATTTCAGTTCTCCACAAATAAGGTTTATTGGAACTGCGCTCGCACAGTTCGCACGTTTCAGATTCTTACGTTAGCGCGTCGCGCAGGCTCACAGCTTGCATCACACGCTGATACTGCGCCCCCGCACGAGCGAAAGAACAGCAAGCACAAGGAACACAAAGAAACAGATCTTTGCCGCTCCGTAGGCCATCCCGCCAACCAGACCAAAACCCATCGCTCCGGCAATCAGTGCGATAATCATGAATGTCAATGCGTAACCTAACATGGCAATACTCCAGCAAATGCGGACCAATATTTGTGACAGGATTCGCACTTACAAACCCTGCATCTCTTCTTCCAGTCAAGGAATGCACGAAGTGTGCCAAACGTATTTGGCTGTGTTTTCCGCAGACACGCTCGGCAATTTGCGGATCACGCCGTTTGGCAATGTCGTCCAGAGATCGCGAAACTCTCAGTGTGGACGCTAATCACTCGATTCAGGAATATGGCGAGGGGACGTTCCATTTGCTGTGACTTCGA
The DNA here is from genome assembly GCA_031416875.1 of Planctomycetota bacterium. Taxonomy (GTDB): domain Bacteria; phylum Planctomycetota; class Planctomycetia; order Planctomycetales; family Planctomycetaceae; genus SXXK01. The sequence goes on from JANOUN010000245.1 coordinate 4,483, forward strand.
CATCGCAAAGTTTTGTTCTAAACGGTCGCGATTTCGTCAACAGGGAAAAACACCCTGGATCAGTTCACCACAGCTTTTTTGCCGCAACCCCTTGAAAGCGACCATCAATTTCAAATTGGCGAACATGCGTTACGCCGTTGATACCGCCGATTGGGAATTGTCAATGCTGACGGCACGACCATTGTCAGCCGATTCCGTGGCTCGCACTGACTGGCTGGTCATCAACGCAACGCCGATCAATGTTGCAAAAGACACGTCGGCAGCATCTCGGCCGACTCCGATGCGGACAAGTCCGCCAACCGGAGCCAATTTCGTCGGATCAAACAGATACCACTGCCCGTCGAGAAATGCTTCAAAAAAACCATGGAAGTCAGGCGGCTGCAGGTCGACCGCGTAGCCCGCAACGTATCTCGCTGGAATTCCGACTCCACGGCACAACGTAATCGCCAGGTGCGCGTAATCGCGACAAACTCCTGTTCTCTGCAGCAACACATCTGCAGCGGTCGTCGTCGAGTTTGTACTGCCGGATCTGTAATCCAGATGAGCATTGACCCATTCACAGATGGCCTGGACGCGACCAAAGCCTCGTGGCATCATCCCGAACTCTTCGAACGCAAACTTTGATAATAAATCGCTCTCGCAGTAACGACTGGGATTCAAGTAGGTCAGCACTTCGGCAGGCATCTGTGACGCATTTGACTCGCCGACCGTTGTTGGCTTTTCAACTTCGGGCGTTAACTCGACGGTGGCGCGATACGCAATTTGCAGCTCACAAGGCTCCACCACGATCCGTTGCAGCTGATTTCCTTCCGTCCCGATCGGACAGATCTCGATATAAACCTGAGGAACGACACTGAATTGTCCGCAAATAAGCCGCTGATGCGAGGTTTGCGCGGCGGAAATCTGAAATAGAAAAACGGTTGTCTGGCGAACCTGATAGCTCAGGTCACAGCCGACATCAATTCGTCGCACAGGATACCTCCTTTCGTGGAAGTTACACAACCATTCATGCCAGCATCACGCGGCAGCTCAATTCATGCTCAGCAGCCTGCCGCTGGCTTTAAAAAAGGGGTCAGTCGAAAATGCCACTCATTTCATCAGGGAATTTCCAATGCAGGAAAGCAGAAACATGTTGAGTTCGACTGTGCGAGATTCGCTTGTAGTCCCGGCTTTAGCCGGAAAATCCGCTGAATGTTCGTGGCGGGGTCTGCTGAATTTCCGCCTGAAGGCGGGACTACGAACAAAATGGGACAGTCGTATTAGAAGCCTAATGATACTCACCGTGCTTTGTGGATCGCTCAGCGCATTCGCAGGCTGTAATCGAAAGGAAAAGGTCATTGACATCGAGACGCCGGCTGGTGATATCGAAGTCGAGCGGTCGAAAGACACCGGCAAGATCGATATCAATGTGGACGTCGATCGAAAATAAGCAAAAGTCCGTTCAAATTCGATTCTGACATGAAAGCGGCGGACTCAACAAAAACCGCCTTTTTTTCGATGTCCTGCTCCGATGTTTCTTTCATGTCAGGAATTGTAGTGCAGAACGCTGATCGCGCAGCGCGGAGCACAACCGGTCGTCGCCATTGAGTTTCTGCCCGACGCGGATGATCGCGATGTCAGTGCAGAAGGCCAACCGCCTCGTGATTCGTCAGGGTTGAGAATTCAGGTTGAGTCTGTAGGCCGGACCAAGCGCAGCGTCGTTCCGGCAGGTGTCTGGCAATTGCCGGAACGGCGCGGCGCTTGGTCCGGCCTACCCCAAAATCAAGCATGGATGTCACTCCAGGTTCCGATCTGGAAATATGCATATCCTCAATCGCAGATCGTGAATGGCACGACTTCTGTCGCCAGTCAGCAGTCGCCGGAGCCGACTCCCGTCGTATTTGGCGGCTTTGCTCATGTCGATGAACTGACCGGGATGTTGCCGGTGGTGGCCAATGATCTGTGCCTCGACATGCATTACAACTATCAGGGAAATGGCGGGTTTGATTCAGCATATCGCAATGCGTATGCGGTGTTGCAGTCGGCAAATTCAC
>JANOUN010000246.1:0-2791 GCA_031416875.1 Planctomycetota bacterium
CAAACAACGGGCTCGTGAAGAAAGAAGAAACGCCAAAGGCTGAACTCAACCATTGCCGGATGGCGCTGGTGGACCGAAGTACCAGATGGTGCTGCTGTACGCTTACGAACCAGCGGCATCTGTTTCTGCGAAGCGAATGTAGGCCCAGTGAATGAAATGTTCGATGTTAGGTTCATCGGTGTGACCGCCATCGTGCTGTCTCCAGGCGAGTTCGCCGTCGAGCATGTCGACGTTGACGGCTGGCATCTTTTCCGTCTGATAGTCATCGCTGCGTCCCAGATCGCGAACGCCGAGCAGTCGGAAGACAGGTTGCGAAGCGATTGCGGCCATGAAGCTGCCCTGATGATCGAGCCAATTCGCATCGCCCTTTTCGGGAATGCCGTGGCTGATGAAGGTCAGTCGCGGAGCACAAAGAGCGAGCGTCATGTGGGAATCAACGGGCAGATCGTCCGCAGTTTTGCGACCGAATGCGGACTCTTCTGCGGAGTATTTCACATAGTTTCCAGCCATCCAGTGATACGCGCCGGATCCCGCAAGGTTCTCAAGGCTCTCGCCAAAGTTACGACGATACAGTTTTGTTCCGCCGGCTCCCGAAGATGCGATCAAGCCCATCCCAAACCGTTGATCAAACGCCATCGCGACCAGCGCGGCCTTTCCATAGCGAGACACGCCGGCGATCCCGACTCGTTTTGCATTGACCGCGGCCTCAGTTTCCAGGTAATCCAAAGCTCGTGAAGCACCCCATCCCCACGCTCGCAGCGCGCCCCAATCGTCGGGCTTGCGGGGCTGACCGAGATTCGTCAGCCCGACGATGCCGCGAGTCAGGCCTGCACCGGTCGGCGGCGCATCGGCGTTGGCATTGCCACCGAAGGGATTGCGCTGAAAGCCCCCGGAGTCGTCCTGAACGGTCGTCGGATTGACCGTCGCACAACCCCATCCGGCGGCGATGAGCTTGTCTTCTTTCGATGGCGGACGTGGGCCACCTGCGCCGCTGCGGCCGCCCCGTCCTCCAAAGCTGAACGGATTTGGTTCGAACGGCGTCCAACCGAAGCTCATCAGAACAGGCACTGGCTCCTTCGCATCCTTCGGCAATGTCAACGACATGGAAATGTTGACTTTGATCTCAGGACAGGCGGAATCATCGACGACTCCGACGATGTGCTTTTGAATTGCCGGCTTTCCACCCGCTTCGATCTCGCGAGTCTCACGAACTTCCCATTTGACGCCGGGGACATTCGCGGGAACTCGGCCGTAGACTTCACTTTCGAGTAACTCAACAATTTCAGCACGTCGAGTCTGCCACTGCTCAGACGTTGTCACTTGTTCGCCACTTGCCAGCTTCATCACGTCAGACAGATTGGGATACGGGTTCGCACTGGCTTCGTCATAGTTCGCGCCATTCTGTGCTTTGGCGTCGCCGTTTCGCCCCGGTCGCAGCTTCGTGATGCCGAGTTGCTCAAGCATGTTCTGATGATCCTGCTGAGTCGTGAAGACAACCGGCTGCGATGCGGATTCGTCTGATGACTTTTCGTCGAAGGCGGCAACTGCTGCATCCTGAGCGGGCACGATCACGGACCACATCAGCGACCCGGTGACGAGCAACAACATCGAAGAACGAACGAAGAATTGGGGCATTGGGAACTTTCATGACCAGGTGCGGAGGAATTCACATCGCGGACGCTTTGGGCTTAATCATACATTGTCCAGCGTGATTCATGTTCTGACTAATTCGCCGACAGCAATTCGCGGAAAAAAAAACTCAGATACGAAGAGCACAGGAACTGCCGACAATTCGCCTCCGTTGAGAAACAGTTCACGAATGAGTTTTCAAACTTCGACCAATCCCCAAACGGAATCACGTTTGCGACACACAGAACGACGTCAGAAGACGGCGTCGCGAAAACAAGGTTCACTAAGTTCATCATCGAATTTGACCTGGCAAGATAAGTAAATTCGCCGTCTCACTTGAACGAGCAGCTTTAGTCGAAACCTGGAGTGAGCCAGGGACCCATGTGGAAGGCGAACAGGCAGTTCAGAGATCACGGAGTCTTGACATCATCGCAGAGTCCCTGTGCCACTCACCTGCCACGACTTTCCCGATTCGACATCGAGTGCTGTCAGCCATCCACCTTTCCAAACCCCAGTGTCGAGACAAATCAAATATCCCAGATCCAGAATCTCGGTCTGCGGTGTGTGACCAACAACAACAGTTTTCCCCGAACAGTGTCGTTTCGGCGGAACATAGTCCCGCAGTGACAGCCAGCGAATTGTGTGATCGTCTAGTTGTTCCACCGGCACGTCCGGTTTGTAGTTGGCATGAAGAAAGTGGTGCGTGTCCGTTTCGAAATACGACCGACACGATTCAAGAAACCGGATGTGGTCACGTGGGATGAGATCGAGCTTGCCACTTGATCCATACGAGTCCAGTGCCGCATCGCCTCCGCAGTTCAACCAGAATTGAAAGTCGGATCGTCCGTCTCCTGCGTGGAGCATCATCTGGTCATGGTTGCCGAGAATCGGGACAAGATGGCATCGGTCACGAAGTTCTAACAGTTGGTCGAGCACGCCTTTCGAGTCAATGCCTCGGTCAACATAGTCACCGAGCGGGATGATCGTATCGTCTAACTGTGGATTGATCACTTCAAGCAAGGCTTTCAATGCAATAGAGCAACCGTGAATGTCACCGATTGCGATTGTTCGGCTCACTGTTTGTCCCGTTTCTGTGATTGGAGCCGAAGAACAACGGCCAGTTCCAACGGATAGTCGGTCAGGATTCCGTCAATTCCAACAT
>JANOUN010000247.1:0-3966 GCA_031416875.1 Planctomycetota bacterium
TATCTCGGAACTTGCTGATCCGATCCAAGTCCTCGATGGGTGTGTGGCCTTCGGAATCGAATGGGAAGTCGAGGATCAGCTTCCAATCGTCCTGTGACCGCAACGATTCGTCAGGCAATGCTCGGACGTTTGTAAACAGCACATCACAGGAACGTCGGCTGCCTCGCCACAGGAAGTTGTGGCCAACAAACATCTCGTCCTGATCGGGAATGCCGAGCGACTGAAACAGCATTCCCCTGATGCGAGACTGCCGGTTGCCGGGGTTGTCGAACACTCTGGCCGCTTCTACCAGCGTCTCCGTATCGACACCTTCCAACTCCAGTGACACCGTAGGATTGGCCGGATCGCCTTCGACTCGCAGTTCACCGCAGATGCCTGCCCATGTGCGAAGCTTCTGGGCGACAACCTGATGTTCCCGACCCGGAATACGAGACCGAATCGTCCCGTGGTTGAGTGCGGCCAACCGAGTACAGGTCATGTTCTTGAGAGCATCCACACCCTGCATTAGCGACGACAGCAACATGCTCTTTATCAGCCGGTCGTCGTTCTCGAATCTCCCCAGACGTTCGGCGATCTCTTCGTTGTCTTTAGCTCGCTGCTTATCGACCTCGAAGTCGATCTCGTGCTGCTGCTCCAGCATGGGACGCAGTTTGTTCTGGTACAGCTTCTTGGCGTTCTCGAAGCGGACCCGCATTACATCGGTAAACGCCTCGTCGCCGTGGGCCACCACGTCCCACAGGTCGCCGAGTGGAATTACATCTCCGAGCCGCAGCGTGTCACGCCGATTGACCAGCAGTTGCAGCATGATCTTCAGGGCCGTGCGTTCTCGCTGAAGGGCACTCGACACGGCCACCAATGCTTGGATCAATGCCGGGCTGAACGGGTACACCTGCTTGAACATCGCACGGTCGGCTTCCCGAGTCAGCAGGACTTCCATGATCTCCTGCCGTACCTTGGCCGTCTGTTCGAACGCCTGCTCAAGTTCAGCTTTGCAGGCATCGTTCTTGGGCTTCAGCACACGCTTCTGAGCGATCACCGGCAGGTTGCGATCTTCGAGCGTGATTGTGTGGAAGCGGCCTTCCCAGTGAGACAACACATCCGAGAAGTTCAGGCTCTCCACGCCCGTCACGTTCTCACCGATCAGATCACGCAGGTCTCGCTGACGAGCCACGAAGCTGATGATCGGCACCGGACGTTCGGCCTTGCGGGACTCGACCAGCTTGGCCAGCTTGTTTCCTTCAGTCTGCACGAAGTTCAAGTCTGCAGAGTGCGTGGCCAGCCAGAGGATCAGTTCGTCGAGGAACAGGATTAGACCGTCATAGCCGAGCGTCTTGGCGTGTTCGCTAATGATGGCCAAGCCTTCGTCCAGATCGACGTAGGCTTCGTCCTTCCCCTGAGCGATCCCACGGAACGCTGTGAAGATATTTTCAACGAGTTTTCCAACCAACTGCGACCGCTCTGTGTTCTTCGGCGGAGCAGCCAATGCTGCCTCAAACCTCTTCGGATTCCAACCTTCTAATTTGCCCCAACCTTTTGAAGGCTGAAGGCTGAGGGCTGAAGGCTGAGTGGAAGAAGACTTGCTTTCATCCCTCATCCTTCCGCCTTCATCCTTTCGTGGCGTGCCGTTGAGTTTCGCAAAGAACTTCTCGTCACCCACTTCGGCACGCCACTGCTTGGCGTTTTCGAAGATTTCGTCGGCCAGATAGACACCGGGGAGCGGCGAGCCGGGATGGTGTTCCTGAACGTAATCGACGTAGCCGCCGAGGATTGCCGACTCCATGTTGCGGGAACCGATTATGTGATACGGCACGAGCAGGAACTTCTTGTCCTCAATCCATCGGTTCTTGTCGCAGACCGACGCCAGTTCGGGGATCGACCGCACGACGGAATTGTGCTGGAGCAACAGGTGCAGCACGGCCATGAAGTGCGACTTACCAGAACCAAAGCTGCCGTGCAGGTAGCACGCCTTGCTGTTCGATGCTTCAACGCGGATTTCCGCGGGCAATTTGCCGATGACAAAACTGGCATGCAGAATCACAAAAACCTTGTAAATTCCGTGTTTCTGCCCCCAAAAATGTCATGAGCAAATTTTAGTGAAACCGGCATTTTACGAATTCCAGAATTCGCCGCCCCTGACGTCCAAAATGGTTTTGAGCTGATTTTTACAAGGCGAACCGGGATTTGGTCTTTGGCGGGTGCCAAATCTGAAGTTCATAATAACCGCTTCCGGAGGAAATTTGCTCATGACAATTTCACAGGGAGGGAAACATGAACAGGAGCGATTACACAGATTACTTTTTGCATCCTGAACAAGCCATTCACCGACGATATGAAGCACTTCGCGCGGTGTTTGTGGAAGAGGAATCCTTGCAGGATGTGGCTCAGAGATTTGATCTGACTTACGGGTCGATTCGCAACTGGACGAGTGACTTTCGTCGGTCGCGTGACGCTGGAGAAGAACCCCCCTTTTTGTTTCGCCCCATCGCGGTTGCGATTTGATCGCCTTGTGACTGCGGCCGGCTATCCAGGTTCGCAAATGATTCCCGCGACGAACGCACTGCTGAGTCTGCTTGTGCTCAAGCTGCTGGACAAAGCACGACTGAGCCATATCGATGATTTCAACTGTGATGAAGCACTCAGTCTGTTTGCCGGATTGAACATCCTGCCGATGCGTGGAAAAGCCGGGCCAAGCGTGCTGACATTCTTCGCAATGGCACAGAAAAGCAAGGTTTTTGCGACTCAAACGCGAATCTGACGCGCGCTCAGCAGTCCGGCGAGGTACTTCGATTCATCGAATTCTGGCGAAGGATTATGGGCAGGAATCCGCAGTGGCTGTACTTCGATTCGAAGCTGACGACTTACGAAGAGTTGTCACAGATCACGAAGATGAAGGATGTGTCATTCGTGACCATTCGTCGTCGTGGAAGCAGTATCATGCGTCGCCTGGAAAAGATGCTGGCGAATGGTTGCTATCGCTCGCTTGCCAGTCAGCTTCACGGCTTCGATCAGAGCAAACCGAAGGGCGTGTATCGGAAGTTTGTGGAGACGTCTGGTGCTGTCGAAATTGAATCCGGTCATCGCATTATTGTGTACCTCGATCGCCGGTCTCACAACCCGATTCTGCGTGAGGCAAATCTCGACAAAGACCAACCCAAAATCCCGTGGCTCGGCAATCACAGGCTGGAATTCGTTTACTCGTAATCCCAGCAAAAGTGTCATGAGCAAATTGGCTGCGGAAATCGGCGTTCAACAGCTGAGCGGATAAAGCCCAGCGCATCATCGAAGCTGGCGACCAGTTGTGGCGTGACCACATACTGGGCCAGCGTCTTTTCCGGCTCAGTGACCCCTTTGGACAGGTTGAGGACGAAATCGCCCTTGCGCACCTTATCGGGCAGGTCGAGGATGTCAGAAATCAGTTTTTCAGGCATTTGAGTACAACCACGAAAGACACGAATTACACGAAAATGCTGCGGCCAATTGTCTGCGGGAATGGTGTAGCGCCGGCGAATTTTTGAGGTTTACACTATTCGCAAGTCGTTGTGGATGAATGCGTTACGTTATTTGCGGTGAGTTTGATAAGCATAAAAACTGGCTGAAATCCCGACAATTTGCGACGTTTATACTTAGGAAGTGCGATGCTGGACGCTACATCGGCGATTCCTTCCGGAATGATTCTTTGTTCACATCAAACGCCATTTGGCCCACCTCTTTGTCCCTTCCACCGCCAGCACTCCATCCCGCCGCATTTCCTGAAGCAAATTCTGAACGAAGTTCTTCTTCTGCTCGGTATCCAAGGCATCTGATAGCTTGGCAATCAGCAAGCTCACAATCTCCTGTCGAGAAGCCTCCCTCTGCTTCTGGAGTAGCTCGATAACCATTCGCTGGCAATAATTCTTGTCAATGCCTCGCTTGTTCAGGTAATCGACCATCGTATCCGTTGCCGCCGCTACATCCGCAGAGACGTGT
>JANOUN010000248.1:0-2173 GCA_031416875.1 Planctomycetota bacterium
CCACCGTTAAAACGGTGGGCTATTCTCGGATGTCCCTGGCGGGACAGACGCATTCGATGGTTCCACACATGCCTCGTGGGTCCGATCGACTACGCGGCTTCGCGAAACTTCAGCGAGGGTTTTTCAATCGTGACGATCGTATTCGGCGGTACGCTGCGGTTGAGCGATACGCTGGAACCAATCAACGACCCGGCACCGACCACCGTGGTGCCTCCCAGAATTGTCGCGTTGCTGTATACGGTGACGCGGTCTTCCAGTGTCGGATGTCGCTTCGTCCCGCGAATCAGATTTCCGTCGTCATCACGAGGAAACGACCACGCCCCGAGCGTCACGCCCTGATACAGCGTGACCTGTGAACCAATCTCACATGTCTCTCCGATCACGACGCCCGTCCCGTGGTCAATGAAAAACGATCCGCCGATTTTTGCACCGGGATGAATATCGATCCCTGTTTCGCGATGAGCCCACTCCGTCATGATTCTGGGAAGATACGGAACGCCCAGCACCAGCAGCTCATGTGCAATCCGATAGACGGTGATCGCTTCGATTCCCGGATAGCACAGCACGATTTCTTCCTGAGTCTTCGCGGCCGGATCTCCGTTGAACGCCGCAGCCACATCGCTGGCCAGCGTCTGCTGCAGTTCCGGAAGTCGACTCAGAAATGCGGCAGTCAGCGATGTCGCTGCGGATGTGTAGTTGTTTGCTCCGGCGGATGATTGTGGTTCCCCATTATGGATCCGGACATGAGCCTGCCGGGCATGTTCCAGAGCCCTCGCGATTTCGCGTTTCAGCCGCGTCTGAATCGGAAGCAGCTGCAGCCGGACGCCGGTAACGCCCGGCATGAAATTGACGCCATCAGTCGCATGGACGCCAGGAAACAACAGGGCCCGCAAGTCATGAACGATCGACATCACGCCACTCACGGTAGGCAGCGGCGCAGCATCGCCGGCACCCGGACAACAACTCTGCTGATCAATCAACAGGGTAGCAATCTGGTCCAGTGTCCGCAGCTCAGCAGCGACTTCGCGCATGGAGGTGTCTCGAGAGGGATTCAGGCAAGTGACCTGACTTAGTGCATCGGCACAACTGCGGGGAGTTCTGTATACCAGGCACAACAGCTGCATTTGCTTTGCGCGACTCAGGTGGTTCAATCGACTCAGCTCATGCAGCAGGAATCGCCGTCAAACTGCCTTCTATCCTGCCAAAGCGATTTCTTCGGAAATGTTTGAACCGCTCCGGCAGCGATTGCCGAACAGGCGATGTGGGAAAGGCGGCCCGTGCATTTGGAATTCGTCTGCGACCAAAGCGGAGAGACGTTGCGGCGAGAACACATTTTCTCTGAGGTTGCCCGTGACCGAAGCGCCATGTCTGCGATTGGCAGAAGAATTTGTCCAGACTCCCGAGACGATGCGTCGGTCGCGACGCCTTGAGGTCCTGCAGGATCAGGTGCATCGCACCAATCGCCGCGCGGCGGGGCCGTTCAGCCATCCTTTTGCGACGCGAGGATCGTTATCGAAACTTCGTGAACAGATCCGAGACGTGTCGCGTGTCACGGATGCCGTAATGCTGAATGCGGAATCCGCCAGTGAGCAGCGAATCAATGACTTGTGCGGTGACATCAGAAGCCTTCTGCAGACGCAGCAACGCTGGACCGATCGCCTGGAAAACCAGATCTGGCGTCTGGAATCCCAGGCTTCGCTGATGCGGCGACTTCAGCAACTGTTGCTGGATCGATCGCCAGGGAACGACCGCCTGTGGGAACTCTGTGAAACCATCGCGCGGGAAACTCAGGCACTGCCGTCCGGACTGTTGCTGCTGCCGGAACCCGGCCATCGAGTCCTGCTGGCACACGATCACGTCGCGTCACGCGCCGCGTGGTCGCTGGAACACGCGAGACTGGCAGTCTTTTCTGCCGTCACGCTGCTGCCCGATGTGCGCGGAGCCGACGTCGTCGCTCACACGCTGCAGGCCGCGTCGTTGCATCTGCTGGAGTTCGCCGGAACGGATTACGATGCCTCTGTGTTTGCGGAGCCAGACTGGATGCGGCGGGTGGCGGTGACTGGCCCGACTGAAGAAGTGATGCGGCTGATCAATGTCTCTGGTCACGTCCTGACGGCGACCGAAACTTTGTCGCTGACCGCAGTCGATCACATCGTGCCACCGGCGATTGAGG
>JANOUN010000249.1:0-5962 GCA_031416875.1 Planctomycetota bacterium
CCACTGGCCGTTTTGCTACTCCGGCGTCCTGGCGGGTGGAGGTATTCAGGGCGGAACGGTTTACGGAGCCAGCGACAAGCAGGCGGCGTACGTCAAAGAGAACCCTGTGACTCCCGGCGATTATCTTGCCACTGTCTGTCAGGCCTGCGGTCTTGATCCGGCGCGCGAGGTTCACGATCTCCAGGGTCGGCCGTTCAAAATCTGCGACGGTGAACCGATCTCGGCAATCCTGTGATTTCGCGGTGACACGGCAGGGGAAAGACAAAGATATGCGTATCGCCATCGGTGGGATCTCTCACGAAACGAGCACGTTCGTCAAGACACCGACCACATTGAAGGACTTTGAGTCCGGGTTCGGGTTGTTCCGAGGTCAGCAGATAATCGACCGCTTCACCGGCGCGAACATATGTGCCGGCGGCTTCATTGAAGGGGGGCAAAAGCACGGCTTTGAAGTCGTGCCGCTGTTGTGGACCTTTGCGTATCCGAGCGGTCTGATTGTTCGCGAAGCCTACGAATTGCTCAAGGCGGAGTTCCTGCAGCGATTAAAGGACGAAGAAACGTCCGGCGGTGCTGTAGATGGTGTGCTCCTCGATCTCCACGGTGCAATGGTGGTGGAAGGAATCGATGACGGCGATGGTGACTTCATCGGGGCTGTGCGGAATTTCATTGGCCCCGACCGCCCCTTGATTGTGACTCAGGACCTGCACGGCAATCATTCACAATATCGCGTTGATCAGGCAGATGCGATCATCGGCTTCGATACTTATCCTCATATCGATATGGCAGAACGCGGCCGCGAAGCGGCAGACCTGCTGGTCGCCATGTTGCGCGGCGAAGTCCGGCCCGTCATGGCGCTGCGCCAGTTGCCTTTGTTCTGGAACGTGATCTGCCAGGTCACGGACGAACCACCGATGAGCGAATTGATTCGTCGAGTGCATGACATGGAATCCCGTGACGGAATCCTCTCGGTCACCGTTGCGACCGGGTTTCCCTGGGCGGATGTCCCCGACATGGGAGCCAGCGTGATCGTGGTGGCCGACAAGGATGCCACACTGGCTCGCTCGGCCGCTGATGAATTGGGCGACTGGATCTGGGAAAATCGTCGCCGCTGGTCATGCGCTCCAGTTTCGGTTCTTGAAGCGATCAGGCGAGGTGAATCCGGCGGCAAATTTCCCATTGTGCTGGCAGACCACGCTGACAACACTGGCGGAGGTTCACCGGGAGACTCGACCGAAATCCTGCGAACCTTCCTGGAACTCGGGCTTCAGGACGCCGTGATTCTGTATATCGTTGATCCGGAAGTCGTCGAGCAGGCGCATACGGCGGGCGTCGGTCAGAAGATTACGGTGTCTGTGGGTGGGAAGTCCGATCCGATTCAGGGACCACCTGTGGATATGAAGGTTGAAGTGATGGCGCTGTCCGATGGCGACTTCACCTACGACGGCCCCATGTATGCGGGGCTGACAGGAAACATGGGTCGTTCGGCCTGGCTGCGACAGGATGGCATATCCGTCGTTGTGGTCACAGCCCACGAACAGCCACTGGGCCCCGCTTTCGCGCGCACGCTGGGAATCCATTGCGAACGCATGAAGTACATCGCCGTAAAATCCGCCGCGCATTTTCGAGCCAGCTTCGGACGATTCGCCGGCGTCATCACCAACGTCGATGCGCAGGCGATTCAGACGCACGACTTTGCCAGGCTGCCATATCAGAAACGTCAACGGAACTTCTTTCCCGTCGAAGTCACGTCGTAGTTTCCGGCCACCTTGTTTCGCTCTGCCTGGTAAGAGAAGTTCGGTCTTTGGCGGGGGGGTTCCAGTAAGCGACGCTGGCCAATGTCGCCATCATCGCTCCGCGTGATGATTGTCAGACAACGACGCCTATCCGATTCCGTACTTGCGGCACTTGCTGAAGAATGTGCTGCGCGGCAGATTCAGGCGGCGGGCGGCCAGAGCTTTATTCCCGGCGGCGGTCCGCAGAGCTTCCCGCAGAAGTTGTTCTTCAGAGTCGGTGGATGTCCCTTCGCCGCCGTTGGCAGACAATCCTTCACCGTCCGTGATCCTCCGTGACACACTTCGCACTGTGGACGCAGAGGACGTTGCGATTGTACTTCTGCCCTGGATTCTTGCGAATTGTGGTTTGTGTTCGTGCCCGGTTTGAAACTCATCCGGAAGGTCGGTCATCGTGATCATATCGCTGTCGGCGAGGACGACCGCCCGTTCAATGACATTTTCCAGCTCACGAATATTTCCCGGCCACGCATGTGCTTCAATTGCGGCCAGCGCATCCGGATCGATCTGTCGAATCTGCTTCTTTGTCTTTTGAGCTGAGCGGCTGAGGAAGAAGAACACCAGTTCGGCGAGATCTTCCGGACGCTCTCGCAGCGGGGGCAGTGTCAGAGAAACAACATTCAGACGATAGAACAGATCCGCTCGGAACTGACCGCGAGCGATCATGTCTTCCAGGTTGCGATTGGTCGCTGCAATCACACGCACATCGACGTGAACCGTCTTGTCACTGCCAACGGCTTCGAAACAGCGTTCCTGCAGCACGCGGAGCAGTTTGACTTGCGTCTCAGCGGAAATATCACCGATCTCATCCAGAAACAGCGTCCCCTTGTCGGCCGCCATGAAACGTCCCGCTTTGTCGATATGGGCACCCGTATACGCGCCTTTGACATGGCCGAACAGTTCACTCTCGAGCAGCGAAGAAGACAATGCCGCGCAGTTAACGCAAACCAGGTTTTCGGCAGCGCGGTCGCTGTTACGATGGATGACACGCGCCAGGAGTTCCTTTCCCGTACCGCTTTCGCCACGAATCAGTACGGTGGACGAACTGCGCGCCACTTTCTTCACCTGCGACAGGACGGTCAGTAAAGCCAGGCTGCTGCCGCGAATTCCTTCACGGTCAAAATCCTGTTCGGAAGCAACCACAGGGGCCTGTCCGGCATCGCGTTGAAGGGAAGTCAGTTCTGCTCTCAGCACCGCCATCTGGCGCTGCTGTTCAGCAATCCGATCCATCTTCATTTTCAGTTCGGCATCCAGCTGTGCCATCGTCTGATTGGCGCGGGAACTGTGCAACGCCAGCACGCTCATCTGCGCGATGGCATGCAGAAACGCGATGTCTTCAGCAGTGTATGCTCCGCCCGATCGACGACGCCCCAGGATGATCACGCCGTGCACGCCACCTTCGCCTTCCATCACGCACAGCAATTCCGATTTCAAATCGTGAAGCAATCGCTGGACTGGCTCCATGGTGTCACGGTTCGCCTGAGGAATCCGCCGGATCACTGTTTCGCCAGCCACAAAATCAGGGACTTGCTCAGGTTTCAATTGCGCGGGCGCCTGCGACGTTGCTTTTGTACCAATCAGTCGAAAACTGCCCTGACCATCTCGTACGAACATCATGGCCGACGTGGCATCCATCACGTCCTGGCAGGTTTTCAGCGTAATATCCGCCATCCCGGATGGTTCAGTCAAATATGCAGCCGACCGATTCAACTGCTGCATTGCGCGGTCGAGTTGATACTTTTCGCTGAAGAAGCTGCGATCCACCACTGTCTGCAGACGATCTCGCACCCAAAGCGTGATGCCCGCCGCCAGCAGCAGAATCAGAAACAGTGAGATCTGTTGCGTGGTCGATGAATTCAGCGGCAAACTGTAAGCATGTGCGGCCACACCTCCAAACGCCAGCAATGTCGCGAAACCGCCGGAAACCAGCAGGGACATCAGGAGGTATCGACGCCCCTTGTCTTCGGGATCTTCGGCCAGCATCAGCCGGTGTCGAAACATGCCGTGTGAGTAAGCCGCCATGAAGAGCATGCTGGCCACGAACATCGGGATCTGTGCCCGGCCCAGTGCAAACTCAATCTTCTGAAAAAATGCGAGGTACAGCGTGTAACTGATCGGAATCGTGGAAAGCAGCGCCGCGCCCAGGATCGTGTTCACCTGCTGCCGTTCACGCGGCACTTCAATTGTAAACCAGGCATGGACCAGCTTGCAGACAATGAGCAGAAAATAGATGCACGCGAGACCGATCGTGGCGTAGACCGTTGATCGCAACAGATGCAGCAATTCGGTTGCATGGGCCACAAGAACCAGGCTGGACCCAGAACCACGAAACACGATCTGAGTCAGGACCGCAAGTTTTTGAAACACATTCAAGTCACCGCTCGTCGTGCTCCCGTTCAGGCTCCAGCTGCTCCAATACACAATCACAAGCAGAAAGGTTGCCAGCACCACAGGCCCCAGAACGCCGACCTGGATGAGTGGTCTCCTGGTTCGCACCAGTTCTGATTCACGAGGAAACACCAGAAAGAAATTCAGCACCAGCGCTGGCAGCGATGCGGCGCAAACGATAAACGGAATATTGAGCAAAGGGTTGCCAGCCAAAACCCACCAATGAAAGCCCGCCACAAACGCTCCCATGGACGCACAGCACATCAGGCAGAAATTCTGAGACACCAGATCAAAAGGGCGATACCAATACGATGTCAATGCGACAGCGAGAATCGACAACTGGCATGCGAACCAGAAAATCGTAACAGAGACTTCACTGACTGCGATCGGACGTACGGGGACATAGATACGGTTTTCAAGCATTGGTTTGGACGAATGCGTGTTTCGATAGACGATTTCGACCAGCCGCTCTGGGGGGCTCGACGGATCCCGGCTGTACACTTCCACTAAGGGTGGAACTTTCAGTTCACCCGGATCAGACCCAGGAGCCAACTGTCCCCCAGGCGGGATTTTGGCAAAACGGAGACTTTGCAACGACGAAACGAAGTCCAGAAAAGTTCCGATGTCCTGACCGTTTAAACGAACCAATTGATCGCCAGGCTTTGGCTTGGGATCTGTATTCTCTCCACGCTCCGGCATCCATTGACTGATCTCAATCCCCCCATTTCGCAATGGCTTCGCATCTGGAAGCAGACAACGGAGACCAACATCAGGAAACGTGGCGACATACCACAGAACGGCGACGCAATATGTCACGACCAACCCCGTGAGGGTGGCCACCACACCCCTCAGGTCGCGTGTCGTCGATTGAGAACCGGAAAGAAAGAATGCCACTGTTCAATGCCCTGATAAAAACAGCGTCGGCGCATCATTCGGCGCTGAAGTCAGGCAGAATATACCAATTGAGCGCCGAAGTTTCAACCATTCCGGGGAGTTCAGCGCCGAAGTGGCATTTTGTTTTGGGCGCTGTTTTTCGGCAAATCATGCCATTAACCTGCATTTATTGAGCGATGGATAATTTTGACTCAACATTGAAGTTTTGGCACGGCCTGTGCTACTGTTAGTGATACCCAGCCGCCCTTTGGTTCGGTAAAGCAAGTGTTGAACGAAGAATACACTCGCTGCAGGAAGTCGACCCAGTTTCTTGCAGCATTCCCCAGTTCTCTTCATCGTTCTGTCCCCGCACCGTGCTTACCGCCCAAAGGGCATTTTTATGCGCGGTGCCTGGGATGCGTTTCTGTATGATGGACAATCATCTCCATCGTAAGTCCATGAAACGCCGCCCATGAAATCTCGTTCGCTCATCCTGATCATTCTCATCGTCCTGCTGCCAACCGGGTTGCTCACATGGTTTGGGATGCGTATCGCACGCGACGAGAAGTCGATGACGGAGCAGCGATTTCGCAGCGTAATGGAGCAGCGTCTGCAGGACGTCAATCGACTCATTGAACGACAGTTTTCCGAAACCGAACGTCGACTTCAGCGAGTCACGGCAATCGACGATTTTTCGGTCGAAGAGCTGCGTGAACGCATTCGTTCGACACCACAGGTGACTCAGGTCTTTGTGCTGACTCCGAATGGCCAATTGCTGTATCCGAACCCCGCAAGTTCACTCAATGGGAGTGAACAGAGTTTTTTGCGGCAGGCAGCAAGAATGTTCACCGAACGCGATCTGCAAAATGCCGTGGCACTGGCAGAAGCAACTGGCAGACTTGGAGATTTTT
>JANOUN010000250.1:0-8018 GCA_031416875.1 Planctomycetota bacterium
GCTGAGTACGAGCACGAGCACGAAGAAACCGAGCAATTCATGAACTACCGCACAATGTTGTGGGTAATGAAGCGGGACTTCTGAAATACATCGTTACCCCCGCCATTTGCCCAGGCACACATCAGCCCTCCCCGACACCGCCGAGTTCGCTCCAGTCAATCAGTTGAATGTCGGGTTGAATGAGTTCCACGAAACCGGTTCGCGAACTGGTTTTGACTCCGCGACCGCCTCGGGATGTGACCTGGTACTTCGTCTGCCCGAAACTCAGCACACTGTCGTTGTCGTTGCGGACTCGCAGTGCATCGCTGGGGCGTGAAAGCTGGACGACACCGAGAAGTTCGTCACCGGCCTCCAGCTTGATGCCGCGGACGCCCTTGCCTGCATTGCCGAGCACGGGAACATCCTCAATGGCGAAGTGCAGAATGCGGGCTTTTTTTGAAGCCATGAACATGGTCTCCGCATCGCGGACCAGATCCACATAGGCGACCTGATCGGTTTTCCCCAGGCGACAGAACTTGCGTCCTGATTTTGTAGAGGGCGTACGAAACGCTTCGAATGGCAGACGCATGACCTGTCCGGCCTTCGTTGCGATCAACAGAGTCAGTCCAACACCATCGCCGACTTCGTCCAGGCTCGTGACAAAGCGTGCATCGGTCGTCAGTGCGCCGACGACGCTCACGCCGTCCTTCATTTTTGCGCGTTTCGCCAGCGGTTCTCCGTAACCGGATGACACCGGCAACTGATCGATCGGCAGTGTGTACGCGATGCCGTCGTTGCAGAAGAAGACGACATGATCGAGCGTGCTGCCAGGAACCACGGTCAGCACCGAATCCCCTTCGCGCACACGAGTCTTCGACACGCTGCTCATCTGGCCGACACGCTTGATCCAGCCATCTTTTGTGACGACGACGTTGGTGTTTTCCCTGACGATGTACGCCTGCGGATCGTATTCCACAATTTCTTCAGCCGAACCAAGCTCGCTGCGTCGATTGTCGGCGAAATCCGCTGCAACCTGTTCCAGTTCCGTCGTGATCAGCTTCCACATTTTCGTCTTTGATTTCAGAATCGTTTCCAGCGCGGCGGCTTCGGCCTTTTTCGCCGCCAGCTCTTTGCGAATCTGATCGATCTCAAGCATGGAAAGTCGGTACAGCTGCAATTCCAGAATTGCATCGGTTTGAATTTCATCCAGCGGAAATTCGGCCATCAGCCGCCTGGCGGCGTCCTTTTTTCCGTCGCTCGCACGGATAATTTTCAGGGCGCGATCGAGCCCGTCGAAAACGATCGCGAAGCCTTCCAGGATATGGATCCGTTTGCGAAGCTGGGCCAGCTGGTATTCCAGCCGTCGGCGTACTGTTTCGTGGCGGAAATCCAGAAAGTGCTGCAGCAGTTGCTTCAGATCCAGCACGCGTGGCACAGTCGACCCGCGATCGGCGGGCACCAGGCAGGTCGCGTTGTAGCCGAAATTCTGCTCAAGCGAAGTGTGCTTAAAGAGATACGCCATGACGGCGGCTGAGTCCGCTCCGGATTTCAGATCAATGGCGATCCGCAGACCGTTCTCTTCGTTGGTCTCATCGTTGACGCCTTCGAGTTGAGGCAGTTTGCGGGCAGCAATCAGTTCGCCAATCTCGGCCATGAGCGGGCCGGTCGTCGCTCCGTACGGAATCGTAGAGATGATGATCCGACTGGTGTCCTGTTTTTTCCCCTGCTGATCGAATCGCCATTCGCCGCGAACTTTGATCGAGCCGCGTCCGGTTTCGTACATTTCCTTCAGCGCCGCTCGATCCGTCATGATGCGGCCGCCGAGCGGGAAATCGGGACCTTTCACATACCGCATCAACTGCGCGACGGAAGCGTCGGGATTCTCGATCAGATGCACACAGGCTTTGATGACTTCACCCAGATTGTGCGGCGGCATGTTGGTCGCCATCCCGACCGCAATGCCTGATGACCCATTCACCAGCAACGCGGGGTAGCGCGCGGGAACGACCACGGGTTCTTCGTCTGCGGCGTCGTAGGTCGGACGCATATCGACAGTCTGAAACCGCAACTCGGTCATCAGGTTTTCGGCAAGTCGCGAAACTTTGGCTTCAGTGTATCGAGAAGCGGCCGCTCGCAGTCCCATGATCGAGCCGAAGTTTCCCTGTCCGATGATCAGCGGATAGCGAAGCGTAAAATCCTGAGCCATGCGCACCAGTGCTTCATAGACAGCGATGTCGCCATGCGGATGGAACGAACCGGTGGTGTCCCCGCAGATCTTGGCACATTTTCGCGTCTTGCCATCGGCTGTCAGTCGCAGGCGATCGTACATCACATACAGGATGCGGCGCTGAACGGGCTTCAGGCCGTCGCGCACATCCGGCAGTGCGCGGGACGTAATGACCGACAAGGCGTAATTGAGGTAGCGTCGGCGAGTCTCTTCGCTGATCGGCACAAACTGCACGTTCGCGTCGGGTGCCGCATTTTCGTCAAAGAGTGAACTGCCTTTTCGATTGGAAGATTTCCGTTGAGCCACTCGGGCGTCCTTTGCCGTAAGAGCATCCTGTCAATTCCTCGGAAGCCGAGGACTGCGCACAATTCGGTCGATTGGACGGCGAAACCTGAGCCAATCCCCGCCAGCACATCCACTCAAGGGGACTGTCGATTTAGTTCACAGAGTCAGAAAATTCGTTTAACGGCGAGCCGCAGGCGCAGGCGACACGCGGCAACGACGCCTGCGGCTTGCCATTAAACGATTAAAACGACAGTCCCCAGGAAAAGGAGTGTAATAAACAAACCCCTGCTGCGGCAGGGATTTATGATGGGTAAATGGGGTAAAAAAAACTGATCGCGGCGTTTTTCCGGATTGAGAAGATTCATCCGAGCGCACGTGTTCTGATGCCCATTTCATTGATTCTACCGGTACGGAATGATTCATCCGCATGATCGATACTGGCCGAACAATAAGTGTGTCGGGAGTATTTCCGGCTTCGCACAAAGGCTCGCGATTGGGCTGGAAGGTGGCGGGGCAGAAACCTGGCAGAGCGCCGACGGATTCAGTGTGAATCTGCGGCTGCATTCAAAATCTGAACAATCGGGCGTGATCAGGTTGCTGTCAACCTGCCGCCAATGCGGACCACCGGACGATCCGCGGATTCCATGGAGGGGGCTGAAATGCTACGCAAGGGGTTAGTAGCGCTGATGATGGGCGTCATTTGCGCAGGCAGCGCGGTTGCCGCCGATTCGGCACCAGGAAAGCCGAATTCAGCATCGACAGGTCTGGCTGGCTGGTGGAAGCATAGAATCTCGGGCCATCATACGGCCTCCGCGGTTCCGAGACCCATTCAACCGCGTACCGTTCGAACGCAATCAAAACCAAAACCGGGCGGAATTGAACGAGCTGTCGTGAAGGACGCTGAGCGTCAGTCTGTGGCAGTTCATCAAACATCCGGAAGTCCACAGGATTCCCAGGATCAGTCTGTTCTGGTGCCACCCGTGCCGCCACAGTCGGCACTGCAACCTGTCCCGATTGAAATCGCTCCGGTGCTGCCAAACATTTCTACGGAAACAGGACCGCAATATTTTGGTGCGATGCCGGCAGGATCGTCGAATGTGATTCCCGTCTATCCGGGATCAAACTGGCAAACCTATCAGGCTCCGATGCCGATCCAGAATGTCTCGCAGGGGCAGTACGTTTATCCGGCGAGTTCGATGAGTCCCTCCGGACCTGCGTACCCCGGCGGAGGCATGATGACTCCGCAACCGCAAGGCGGATATTACCCGATGTCTTCACAGGGCCAGTATCCGCAAACCGGAGCAGCTCTGTATCCGTCACCGGTTCCTGGCGTTCCGCAGCAAATGGGCGGTGCCGCCATCATGAATCAGGCGTTTCATCCGCACGAAATGCTTTATCCTCATGAATACCACGCGATGTATCCGCCTTATTACTACAAAGTCAATGGGGGATTCATGGTGACGCCGTTCGGTGTCTGGTCTCACGAAGACTGGAAACTGCAGGGCACGACGGTTGACGTGAAATACAAATCTCACATCAGCCCCTTCACATTGTTCCATCCTCCGTTTAGCCGCTGATGTTGTGACGACCTTGACGGGACGTAAAAAACAATTTCGCACGGCGGTCATCTGTCTGCTCGCCGCCGCCACTTGAATCACTCTGTCTTTTTGATCAGGTAGAAGCCAAAATGATCTCCTATTCAAAAACCCTTCGTACGACAGCCATGCTGTGTACGATCCTGACGGCGGGACTTTCCGTCGGGCAGGACGGCGTCGTTCGGATGTCCGATCGGTCAAACAAATCCTCTTCCGATGTCGGGGTTGTGCAGATGTCTGCCCAGCAGGCAGGCCCTCACATCCAGCAAGGCTGTTCTCCACAATCCAGCTGTGGTGACGGTTGCTGCGTGGCACCCGCCTGTGCCGTGCCTCAGGCGAGTTGCGGCTATTGTCCTCAGCCGTGCGAGTCCGTGTGCAATTCCGGTTGTAACTCTGGCCAGGGCTGTAACTGCGGCTCTGGCTGCAACTGCGGCCCAGGCCACGGCTGCAACGGAGGAAGCTGCTACGCGGCGACGGACTGCAACAGGATCTTTTCGTCCACCGACGCATCGGGCATGCCCGCCTGCTGGTGTCGGCACTGCAATTGTGCGCCATGCCAGTGTCGGGATCGCCATGGTCGACGACATCGCAGCGGACGCAATGGCGACTACGGGTGCGACGATGGTGTCACGCTGTTTGCGCAGTCCGTCGATTCCGGATCGGGGTCTGCCTGCCGTGACTACTATCATGGGCAGTCCATGAGCTTCCACAACAAGAACGCTCGACTGGCTGACAAACTCTTCGGCTGGATGATTCCCTCCGGCTGCTGCGGTCAGGGGTGTCCACCTGTCGGCGCGTATCACATGACATACGCCGACCAGCCGGACTACATCAATCCGAACGACACGCAGATCTACGCGACTCACAAGTATGGCATGCCGATCGCGGTGCCTTTGGCTCCGAACGTCAACCATACTTACAACTACAGTGCCGGTATTCCATCCAGTCGCATCACAACCATCGGCAACTACAATCCTCAGACTGCACCGCAACGTCTGCCGCATCAGACATGGTAAGTCGCTGAGACACCGGTCGACTTAAACTTATCGCTCTGGATTTCTGGAGAAGGAAACAATGAAACGTTTGACTTTAGGTCTACTGGCCATTGCCGCCTGCCTTGTCAGTGATAACTTTGCGTTCGGGCAGGCACCGCAGGGTTGTGATTGTCATCAGGGCGACTGGCAGTCGGGAGGCATTTATCAGCCGACACCATGGAGCAACTGCCAGGCATGCAACAGTCGCGGCGGATACCGGCACGGAGGTCGGCAGGCTGACCAGTGCCGCGCTCCCCTTGGTTCACGGTTTGCGTCACACTGGACCAGTCCGCTATGTCCCAACAGCTGTGCCGCAAAGTGCTGTGCGACCAAAGCCTATCCGGACGCAGACTGGAATCCCCCGGCCCACATGCCGGTCAACTATGACGGAGCCTGGTACGGCTCGTACCTGCCACAGCATGCGTATGGAACTCCCGGCGGTGGATTCATTGCCAACTATCCGACGGTCTACCAGCCAACAGATACGACTCAGCTGGGATACTATTACAACAAGGTGCCGACGTGGCAGTCTCGTTCGGACATGATCCCGGGCGTGCCGTATCCCGGTCATTATCACGCTCGCGTCTGCCCACAGGGGGGAACCGGCTGCCATGCATATCATGGAGCAACCTACGGACCGATGATCTACGGCCCGGCCCCGGCATCGTGCCAGACCTGCAACACCGGTCACTATTCCGCGGCACCGGCGTACAGCTCACCGAAAGGTCATCAGGTCGTGCGACCCGCCCGGCCGCAGCGACAGGGTCTGCTCGGCGGCTTCCGCCTGGCTTCCATGACGGAAGTCTTTGACTAACAAGGGCTGAGAGCCCTTGACCCAATGCGAGCTACCGCTCGGATACCAATTGAATCTCCTCCTTGGGAGCCCGGCAGGTCACCATGCTTGTCGGGTTCTTTTTCGTTTGGTACTGGGATGTATACCGCACGCGGTTGGCATGGACTCGTTTAACCGCGTGCCCAGCGGGCCGCGATTGTTCTATTTGAAATTTCGTATTTGAGATTTGAAATTTGAAATGCGAAGCGCGGGTCGTTGCCCACGCGGTTAAACGAATGTGCCATCCTCAACCGCGCGAGGTATAGTGCGGTTCAGAGTATGTCGCGGATGACATGGCCGTGGACGTCGGTCAGACGGCGCTGGATGCCGTTTTGATAGTATGTCAGTCGTTCGTGGTCGATGCCCAGCAGGTGCAGGGCGGTCGCGTGCAGGTCGTAACTATACGTTGGGTTTTCAGCAGCTTTGAAGCCGACCTCGTCACTGGTGCCATAGCTGGTCCCGCCCTTGATGCCTCCACCGGCAAGCCATGACGTAAAGACGCCTGGATTGTGGTCGCGGCCCAGCTGCTGACCCTGCATAAAGGGTTGCCGACCGAATTCTGTCGTACAAAAGACCAGCGTCGAATCCAGCAGGCCGCGCGATTTGAGGTCACTCAACAGAGCATGCACGCCGGTGTCCAGAATGCGGCCCCAGTATCCGTGATCGCGGACAATGTCTTCGTGCGAATCCCAGTTCGGTCGGATTTTTTTGGAACTCGTGTTCTCCGCACCGCAGAAGATCTGAACGAAGCGAACGCCGCGTTCGACAAAGCGGCGTGCCAGCAGGCACTGCCGACCAAACGGGCCGATCTCTTCGTCTGCCAACGCATACAACTGGTGAATGGATTCTGTTTCGCGCGTCAGATCGACTGCTTCGGGAGCACTCAGTTGCAGCTTCGCCGCAAGTTCGTAGCTGGCCATGCGCGCGTCGAGCAGAGAATCTGCCGGACGCTCATCGGCATGCTGACGGTTCAGAAATCGTAAAAAGTCCCGCCCTGCCCCGTCGAAATTGCGTTGTGCGTTTGGCGGAAATAAATTTGCGATGGGCGGTTTGTCTGCGGCCGTTTCAATGATGGTTCCCTGATGGACGGCTGGCAGAAACCCCGCGTTCCAGTTACCGGCTCCGCCTGGCGGCAGGCCACGCACATCAGGCAGCACCACAAACGAAGGGAGGTTGTCCGTTTCGCAACCAAGTCCATACGTCACCCACGATCCCATGCTGGGAAAGCCCGGTCGAATGAAGCCGCTGTTCATCATAAACATGGCAGGCCCGTGCAGCGCCGACTTATTCTGCATCGAATGGATGAACGCCATGTCGTCCACGTGTCGGCTCATCAGCGGAAACAGGTTGCTCAGCCATCGACCGCATTCCCCGTGCTGGCGAAATCGCCAGAAGCTTTTCGCATACGTTCCGGCAACTCCGGCAAATGTCTGTTTGCCAAGTTCCGCGTCGAAGGCTGTTCCGTGAACCCGTTCCAGTTCAGGCCGGTAGTCCCACGTATCCACATGACTCATTCCGCCCGGACAGAAAATCTGGATGACACTGTTCGCTGTCGGACGATGGTGACACTTGCCCGCCAGTGCCGTTGATTCGCTGCTGCCGATTGAATGTCGTCCGTTTGCCGCTGCCGTTGATTCGTTCGCCAACATCGCCGCCAGCGCCGTCGCACCAAATCCATCACCCAGTTGGCTGAGGAAGCTGCGACGTGGGACCTGAGTCCTGTGTGGATGGCGAGGGTTCATTTTTAGTTTCTGGCACAGGTGTGTCTGCAAAGACGAGCACGACATGTGAATTATACGTGGTTTCTTCAACGATGCACAGGTGACGCCTGGAAACAGGTTGCCGGGAACTATCCGACTGAACCGTCGAGTCACCCGCCAATGATGCAACACCTGGAATCTTATCCGGCAGGAAACATGTGATTGCGGTTGGTTCGCACAATACGCATCAACATTCTGGTTTGCGCGAGTTTTATAATTCGTGGAAATTCTCGGGGCATTCTACAATTGCCAACTCCGCCGGGTGCAGTCGCGGATGATTGTTAAAGTAGGTCCTTTCTGCCGGAA
>JANOUN010000251.1:0-8507 GCA_031416875.1 Planctomycetota bacterium
TTACCTTTCCAAAACGGCATTCTTGTCAATCGGCTTGGGAAAACAAAATGGAACCCGTTTCAATTTGAGTTGAAATCGACCGTACAAACGAAAATCGCTTCCACAGCCAAATTAACTGAAAAAGAAAGCGGTGCCGAGTCACCGCACTCCAAAGCTGGCCTGTTTAGGGGCCAACGGGAAGGCAGTGTCCAATCGTGTCATCGTTTCTCGTGCGCCGCGTTACCACATATACCCCAGACATCCAGTATTAGCAGCCATTCATTCCTTCTTGGTAAACTGTACCGATTATGACGAATTTCCCTAACATTCCAGTTTGGACGGTCCGATAAGGAGGAAAGGCATCGGAGCGTTGCACCTCCGGGGCTTGTTCTTTGGCAATTCACTTTGAAACCATGATCGATTGCGATTTGGCAATCCGGAGCGATTGCGTGGATTGGATGTAGTCCAGTTCGGTTTGAAATCATTCCTTGGCACGCGAGTCTTGACAGTAAGTCCTGACAGATCCTACAGTTGTAACGAGTACAGGTAAAAGCAGCTACGCATGAACTCTCGCTTCGGAGGCACAGATCGTGACCAAAAAAGAGATCGTCAAAGCGATTTCGGATGAATTAGGTTTAACGCAGCTGCGCACCAAGGAAATCGTTCAGAAGACCTTTGACGCAATCGTAGAAACGCTGGTTGAAGATCGACGGATCGAATTGCGAAACTTCGGTGTCTTCGAAGTTAAAATGCGAGCGGCTCGTAAGGCACGCAACCCGCGGACCGGAGGTCAGGTGGAGGTGCCTGCAAAATTTGTGGTGACCTTCAAGCCGGGCAAAGAGATGGAAGCCAAGGTTCGCGAACTTGAAGAGCGAGAGTTGGCTCGCAAAATCGCGTTGTCCGGCAATCAGGGCTACCGTGCGGAATCACCGGGACTCCAAAGACCACTTTCGAATGATGGCGGAAGTTCAGTCCGCTGAACCAGTGCTCTGTCAAGGCTTGGAAAAGGGGTCAGGAACCAATAGCCAAATGGCCCGAAGGGTGCTGCGCACTCTTGGTTCCTGACCCCTTTTCCAAGCCGCCTGACCCCTTTTCCAAGCACACTACTGTATCGCAATGGATCATGGTTTCTGAGTGAAGTGCCTGTATCGGGATTCCGTCTCTTGCGGGTCCCAAGAATTCAGAACTCATCTGATTCCAGTTGCTGTGGCATCCATGAAGAGTGAACTTCATGGAAAACGGGTCCAGGGAAGGACGTTGCGATGAAGCTTCGATTACGATTGATGGTAGGACTTTTGCTGGCATCTTCTGCGCTGTCCGCGGGATGTGCTATGCCAATCTGGAGTCCAAATCGGGATGAGCGAGCCCGCCAGTTGATTTATTCTTCGGAGAGTCTGCGACACGTCCCGGAAATCTGGGAACGAATCTGGTTCCTTGACCTGCCCGACTTCGAAACGCCGTATCGCGTCCACGGTGGCGTGATCTGATCTCATTCTGCAGTCAGCACCTCAATGTCAATTCTGCCTGTCCAGGATTCGCCTGGAGGCAGGATTTGCAGGCCGGCGTCTAAGCCCTGCTGCTGCAGATTGATGGCATTGGTCATGCACGTATATGGTTCCAGACAGACGGCTGATGCCCAAGGCGGAGTAAACGCGACAATTTCACGGAACACAGCGGGAAATCTTTCTTCGACCATGAGTTTTGCTGCCGGATCGCTGAGCCGACAGATCACTTCCTCATTGATCGCGCTGACCTCGGTATAAACGTCGTCCAGTTTGAGTCCGCCGAACGCGGGGCTCCTCGACAGATCCACGTTGGCTGGCAGGACCTTTCCGGATGGCAGGCATTCAATGAGCTCCCAGATTCGTGATGTCAGTGCGTAGACCGTGCATTGCTCTGCGGACGATGAAGGACTCAATGGCAATCTGAAATATGCATGCGTCCCGAATCCCCATGGAAGGGATTCGTCGGACGGATTGCGAACGGTAATCACGGATCGCAGACGGGAGCCGCTTAGCTCATAACGGATTTCAATCTCAGCATCGGCCGGCCACAGAGCCAAGCGTTCTTGCGCATCCACGCTGGTTCGGAAAACAGCTGTCACTGACGACTCTGATTGCGACACAATTCGCCAGGGGCGATCCATGCAAAAGCCATGAATTGCATTGCCGGTCTTGTCAAACGGAACTTGATCCGGCGTCAGTTGATAATCCCGACCGGACCATGAAAAACGGCCGCCTGCGATTCGATTGGGGTAAGGAAACAGAATCGGAATTCCGCTCCGACTTGCGGGATGCCCGCCCGCCTCGAAGCCTTCCGCCGCCGACAGGACGTCGACTTTGGCTCCCGACGCCGTCACCGCCGTGAAAGAAAAACAGTTAAAACCGAGATCCACAGCGATCTTAGCGCGAGAACCCTGCTTGTTGCTGATTTCGATGATGTTCATGCGGTGTATCTCCGTGGGTGGCACAGGCGAACTTTGAATTGGCGAGTTCAAATCCAACAATGCACTGTAGTGGAATGTTGGACAAAAGCGGAACTTGCTTCCATGTTTAAAAATTCGTTGTAAACTTCGGGGCGACAAGTCTCGGTAGCTCAATTGGATAGAGCGTCGGCCTCCGAAGCCGAAGGTTGTGGGTTCGACCCCCGCCCGGGACATTATACAGGACAAGGACTTACGTCGATTCAAACTGTTCAGAATTGAATCTGGCAGAGAAGTTGGCAGAGTTCTTGGTTTGTCGTGAACGTCTTTTCTGAAAACGCGGTTGCCAAAAAAAGCCCCCCGCCTGTTGGCACAAGTGGGAGGCTTCGCGAGTCTTCCCTGACTCTCTTTCTGTTCACTTCAAAAAGGGGATGGAGATCGTTGGTGCGAGGCCTCGGCACCAGGCCAACAACGGAATCGGCAAGATCCCCGTGCGGATCGACCAGGCAGATTCCCCGGTCGGCCAAAAGGTCGGCGACGATCATGTTCTGGATCATCGTCGTCTTACCCATACCGGTCTATCCGACCACATACAAATGCCGCCGCCGGTCCTCCAGACCCAGCACGACCGGCCGCCGATCATCCCGGAACAAAACCCGCCCCAGCAGCACCGCTCCCTGTTCTTTTTCTGGGGGATTCGCAGAAAGGGGGCGTTCTGGATTTCCGAATGATTGAGCGGCGAAAATATCGACAAAGAGTTTTCTGACAACGATCAACAGCAACCGCCTCAGCAGTCTCGGTGGCGCACCGGGCAAACGAACGGTCGAAATCAATGACCTCGGCAAGAGGATGACGAACGTTTGCAATTGAGGTCGGACAGATATCGGGCCAGGACTGGAGGGTTGATCCAGTGCGACCCCTCACGCCGGTTTTGCCGGGCTTGACTCTCGGCGGTGGTTTACGCGACCGGGCCGGAAACGTGCCGGGTTTCCAGCCCTATGAATCAGTTCACCGTGGAATTCACCACTCCGCTTGCCAGTCGCGTGATCAGCAGATCGCCGGTTGATACCTGGTCGGCGTCGCGGAGGACCTGTCCGTCGGCCGTCTGAGTCAGCGAGAAGCCTCGAGACAGGACCTGCAGTGGACTCAGTGCATGCAGTGAAGCGGCGGTTCGGGCGACGGTTTGCTGGCGGCGTTCGACGAATAATTTCATGGCCGTGACGACCCGTTGCCCAAGTTCGTCACACGCCATCCGACGCTGATCGATGAGCGTCATGGGGCGTTGCAGTACGGATCGAGCTTCAATCGCGCTCAGCTGCAGGCGAACGCGTTCAACGCAGTTGCGAAGAACCTGGCGCATTCGACGCGCGGTTTGCTGCAGCGCGTCGCTGAGTTCCTGAACTGAGGGCACGACAAATTCACCGGCTTCACTGGGCGTCAGTGCGCGACGGTCCGCGACAAGATCGGCGATGGAAACATCGATCTCGTGTCCGACGGCGCTGATCACCGGTATGCGACACGCCACGATCGCGCGGGCCACTTTTTCTTCATTGAAGCACCACATGTCTTCCAGACTTCCACCGCCGCGTCCGGCGATCACAACATCCACGTCGGAGATGCGATGCACGTTTCGCAACGCCTTGACAATGTCTTCAGCCGCGCCTTCGCCCTGAACGCGGACGGGCACGACGATGATTCGAGCCGCCGGCCAGCGACGTGTGATCACCTGAATCATGTCGCGAACCGCTGCGCTCGATGGGCTGGTAATCAGCGCGATGCGTTTGGGAATGCGCGGAATCGGCCGTTTTCGGGATTCTTCAAAGAGTCCTTCGGCCGCCAGTTTGTCGCGTAACTGACGAAACGCCATTTCAAGAGCACCGACGCCTTGCGGCATCAGGTTCGTAATCACAAACTGACAGGTTCCTCGAGCGACATAAACTTGCAGTGAACCGGTCGCCAAAACTTTCATCCCATCTTTCGGCACAAACCTGATCCGTGCCGCCGCGCTCCGCCAGATGACGGCGCTGATCTCGGATGACTCATCCTTGAGCGTCAGATACCAGTGGCCTGCGGGACTCATGCGGCAGTTCGAGATTTCACCCTCGACACTGCACGGAGGCAATGCCGTTTCGACAACCTCCTTAAAGGCCGTAACAAGTTCCGTGACGCTGATAACCGGGAATTCATTCATGGGAGTAGCGTAGCGATTCTGGACTTTTGGAGCAAAATGCTGCGGAAGCAGGAATTTGGAACTGGCGTAAATTGGGTCATTCGTCGTAGGATTCAATGGAATGGTGCGATTGAAACCGTGATTTTACGTGCCGTAAGCTTCCAGCTTGCCATTGCCAACGAATTGGGGTTGAATTTGCAGG
This sequence comes from Planctomycetota bacterium, assembly GCA_031416875.1. Classification (GTDB taxonomy): domain Bacteria; phylum Planctomycetota; class Planctomycetia; order Planctomycetales; family Planctomycetaceae; genus SXXK01. Next base: position 4,774 of record JANOUN010000251.1, read on the forward strand.
CCGGACCAAGTGCCGGAACGGCGCTCCGCTTGGTTCGGCCTACTCCAAAATCAAATCTTGACAAGGCACTAGTTCTCAATTCGAAATATGGCCAAAACAGACACAATTCGAATTTTCTTCATCCGCACTGCCGTTCTTGCAGCGTCGGTCCTGATCGCGTTGTTGGCGTCCGGTCACTGCGACGCGTCATGCGGCGAATATGTGTTTTCACGACATCGAACGCCGACGCCACATGAATCAGACGTCACCCAGATTGTCGCGCGGAACCATCAAGACGTCCAGAAATCCGAACTGGTGGGTTTGTCGAAAGAGATCGGCGTCTTGCACGAAACGCCTCTCTCGTCGCCAATTCCCTGCACTGGACCGGATTGTCAGCAAAGTCCGACACCGTCCCTGCCCATCGCCCCGCCGACAACTGTGACAAGCGGACACCAGGATCGCCTGATCTGCGGTCCGCTTGCCGTTGAACTGCCGTCGGATGTGTCTCGTCGGCGAGACCTCAACTTTCACGCTCGCGCGCTGCGTGGATTTCCGCTGTTGATCGAAATGCCTCCGGAATCTGTCGGCTGAGAACTGACAGATTCTGTGTCTTCCGATTGCTGACTGTATTCCAGTTTCAGCGTTTTATGGCATTCTCCAGCGCTCGCCGACCAGTCACTCTGGTCGTGATCGCTGGTTCAGAAAGTGATCATTTCCATGTCAGAAATTGCTTCCAGCCCCGCTGTTGCCGATGCGCCAAAGAAGTTCGTGCGGAAAGCCATCGGGCCAAAACTGCGAATTGTGTTCAATGTTGTGCTGACTCTGTTGGCTGTGATCGGAGCCAACAGCGCGTATCTCGCGGGCGTGACGTTCATGCAGTGGTGGACGAAGCGGACTTACGAAGATCAGTTCTACGCATGGATGTTTCTGGTCCACATCGTTGTGGGACTGCTGATCGTGGTGCCGTTCATCGTGTTCGGCCTGATCCATATGCGGAACACGAAAGATCGCAAGATCCGCCGCACGGTGATGATCGGATATGCCCTGTTCGCAGTCTGCATTCTGGTCCTGCTTTCCGGGTTTCTGTTGATGCGCATCGAAGGTTTGATTGATTTGAAAAGTCCCGTCGCCCGCAACGTGATCTACTGGGCGCACGTTGGTGGTCCCATGATCGGCGGATGGCTCTATTTTATGCACCGTCTGGTCGGCCCCAAGATACGCTGGAAAAGGGGACTGGTCTGGGGCGGACTGGCCGGAGCCACAGCGATCGGCATGATTATGATGCAGGCCCGCGATCCCCGTGACTGGAATACGGTCGGTCCGAAAGAAGGCGTCAAATACTTCGAACCATCTCTTGCGCGCACAGCCACCGGCAATTTTATTTCTGCCGAAGTGCTCGACATGAATGACTATTGCCTGAAGTGCCACAAAGACGCTCACGACGACTGGGCGAAGAGCGCGCATCATTTCAGTTCGTTCAACAATTCGGCGTACCTTGCCAGCGTGGCAGAAACTCGCGAAGTTGGCATGAAACGCGATGGCAACGTGCAGGGTTCACGGTTCTGCGCCGGATGCCATGACCCGGTGCCGTTCTTCAGCGGCGCCTTCGACGATCCGAAATTCGACATGCTCAAACATCCCACATCGCAGGCGGGTATCACCTGTACGGTCTGCCATGCCATTACGAATGTGAACAGCACTCAGGGCAATGCTGACTACACCATCGAAGAGCCGATTCATTATCCGTTTGCGACCAGCAAAAACGACCTGCTGCAATGGGTGAATAACCAATTAGTCAAAGCGAAGCCGTCATTCCATAAGAAGACCTTCCTGAAGCCGCTGCACAAAACGGCAGAATTCTGCAGTACATGTCATAAAGTGAATCTGCCGTTTACCCTCAATCATTACAAAGAATGGTTGCGAGGACAGAACCACTACGACAGTTGGCTCTTGAGCGGCGTGTCCGGCCACGGGGCTCGCAGCTTTTATTATCCTCCGAAAGCCCAGACGGAGTGCAATGGCTGCCACATGCCACTCAAGGAATCCGGCGACTTCGGAGCGAAATACTTTGACGACACTGGCAAACTGAAGACGCACGATCACTTTTTCCCGTCCGCGAATACGGGCATCAACTGGCTCACCAATAACGATACTGCAATCGAAGCCCACAAGGTATTTATGAAAGGCATCATGCGCGTCGATGTCTTTGGAGTTCGCGAAGGCGGTACCGTGGACGGCCAGCTCACAGCACCGTTGCGACCGGAAGTGCCGACGCTGAAGCCCGGCCACAAGTATTTGCTCGAGACCGTGATTCGCACCGTGAAAATGGGGCATCACTTTACCCAGGGAACCACGGATTCGAATGAAATCTGGCTGGAAGTTTCAGTCACGTCGGGTGATCAGAAGATGGGTGCCAGCGGAATGATGGAGGACGACAACAGCGTTGATCCATGGTCACATTTTGTGAATAACTTTATGCTGGACAAGGATGGCAATCGCATCGATCGCCGCAATGCGCAGGATATTTTCACGGCCCTCTACCTGCACCAGATTCCTCCAGGAGCTGGTCAGACGGTCCACTACAGTTTCACGATGCCGGACGAGGTGACTGCTCCCGTCAGTGTGAAGCTGCGGCTGCTGTATCGTAAGTTTGATTCCACGTTTATGGAGTTTGTTGATCAGAAGATGGCGGCGCTCGGGCGACCCATTCGCGGTCACGAGGATGGTCAGAAATACCGCAATGAATTGCCCATCATGCTGCTGGCTGAGGACCAGGTGACATTCCCGGTTGAAGGTGTCACGGCAAAAATCACGAATCCTGTCCGCGATGTACCGCAATGGCAGCGATGGAATGACTATGGCATCGGAATGCTGCTCAAAGGGAAAGCCGAATTGAAACAGGCCGCCGCCGCGTTTACGGAGCTGGAGAAGCTCAAACGCTTTGATGGGCCGCTGAATCTGGCCCGCGTGCTGGTCGCCGAAGCCGGACCTGGACAGCTGGACGAAGCCGCGGCTGCGATCACACGGGCTGCCGAATTCAAAGAGAAGGACAACACTGCACCACCGTGGACAATGGCATGGCTGAGCGGCGTGATCAACCGGCAACAAGGTCGACTTGAAGATGCGGAAAACAACTTTCGACAAGTGCTGGACTATCGCACGGAGGATACCGTGACTCGAAAGTTTGATTTCAGCAAAGACTATGAAGTCATCAATTTGCTTGGGCAGACCATTTTTGACCGCGCCCTCCAGATCCGTTCCGAAGCCCGTGCTGACGAACGCAGAGGTCGGTTGCAGGAAGCGGTGGAAATCTACTGGAAAACACTGGAGATCGATTCTGAGAACATCGACGCTCATTACAACTTAAGTCAGCTTTATTCGCAGTTGGGCGACAAGGAAAAGGCAGCCGAGCATCAGGCTTTGCACGCGAAGTATAAGCCGGACGATACGGCGCGCGGCCAAGCGGTGAGCGCCGCTCGGCAGAAGTATCCAGCCGCGGACTTTGCGTCGGAGGCGCTCGTGATTTACGACTTGCAACGGGAAAAACCAAAGGCGACCGCAGCAACCCACCCATAAGGCCCAGGGGTAGGGAGGGCTGAATGATTTCAGCTCCGCCTCCCTCCGAACCGTGCGGGCGGTTTTCCCGCACACGGCTCTCCGGTTAGTAGTTGCCAGAAACGGATTGAGCGAAACGAAAGTGGGCCGCGCGCAGACTATAGATCTTGTCCCCGCGAAACGAGTAGCCCGGAAACGCA
>JANOUN010000252.1:0-11961 GCA_031416875.1 Planctomycetota bacterium
GGAGTTGACGTTCTTGAATTGATGGTAGCATTGGACGGTCTGACTGTTTGCGTAAATCACGAGAATGACTGGGTTGATACAATTACCGTCGCTCAGCTTAAGAAGATCTGGGAGCCAGGCAGCGAAGTCAAATCATGGAAGGACGTTGATGCCGCATGGCCCGACATTCCACTCGTACTGTTTGGTGCCGGTGAGGAATCCGGTACGTTTGACTATTTTACGGAAGCAATTAATGGTAAGGAGGACTCCATCACGGAAAACTACAGCCCAAGTGCCGACGACAATGTGACCATTACCGGTGTTTCCGGTGAGAAGGGCGGCATGGGCTTCTTTGGTTGTGCTTACTACTTTTCCAATAAGGACAAAGTAAAGGCCCTCAGGATTTCGCCGACCGATGACGCTGCCGCAGGGGTTGATCCGACGCCGGAAGCTGTCAAGTCAGGTGAATACACGCCGCTTTCACGTCCGTTGTTCATCTATGTAAAGAAGTCCTCACTCGCCCGCCAGGATGTCCAGGACTTCGTGAGATTTTATCTGAACGAAGGCATGGCTCAGGTGAGCAAGGTTGGCTACGTGGACCCTTCGGACACGCAGATCAAAGCCAGCCGCGACGCATTTGAAGCGGCAATCACGAAATAGTTGCGCGTCAGAGGCCCGGCTTTTTGAAAAAGCCGGGCTTCCCCTGGCGACGTGACCGCCGCAAACGGTATTCTTTCCCCGAATGAATACGAGACCAGGGCACGTCGAAACGCGGCGGGCTTTCGCGACCGCTTCTACGTCAGCGCTTTATGGCAGAATCCAAAACACCAGCCTGGGCAAGAAAGCGAGTTTTTCGTCATCACGAAAAACTCATTCAGGCCGCCCTGTTCCTGTGTGCCGCACTGTCTGTTTTGACGACGGCCGCCATCATCATGGTGCTGCTTGGAAATGCGGTCTACGCACCTGGTGAGAAGAAGGCTTTCTTTGAACAGGTCTCCCTGTGGCAATTTCTCACAGGAACTCATTGGAAGCCCGTCGATGGTCCCGAGGGACGCTTTGGAATGATCCCTCTGTTGTCCGGTACATTTATGGTGGCCCTGATCGCGTCATTGGTCAGCGTCCCCACCGGGCTTGGGGCAGCGATTTACATGAGTGAATACGCCGCTCCTCGCGAGCGCGAATTCCTGAAGCCGATTCTGGAAGTACTGGCGGGTATTCCTTCGGTCATTTACGGCTTCTTTGCACTGAAGTTTATTACACCCTACATCTTGAAACCCGTGCTGGGCGTGCTTGGTCTCGAACTTGGAACGTTTAACGCGCTGAGTGCGGGCATTGTTGTCGGGATCATGGTGACGCCACTGATTGCATCGCTGAGTGAAGATGTCATTCGATCGGTTCCGCGAAGTCTGCGTGAGGCCGCGTTTGCTCTTGGAAGCACCCGGTTCGATGTGTCTGTGCGTGTCGTGGTGCCCGCAGCGTTGTCGGGTATTCTCGCCGCATTTCTGTTAGCATTCTCACGAGCTATTGGCGAAACGATGGCGGTCGTGATAGCCGGGGGACAGCAACCCATCGCGACTTTGAATCCACTCCGCGGCGCTCAGACAATGACATCATTCATGGTTCACGCCAGCACTGGCGACAGCGCTGCTGATTCGATCAGCCGCATGAGCATTTATGCGATCGGCATCGCATTGTTCGTGATCACACTCACGATCAACCTGATTTCCGGGTGGATTCTGCGACGCTACCGTGAGGTGTATCAATGAGTATGCCAAGCTCCGCAGCAAAACCAACGATGAGTTTTATTTCTGGCTCTGATGGACGCATTCGCCGTCGTTTGTTCCTGTCGCGAGTCTTTGCCGGCACCTGCCGATTGGCAACGTATTCGGCACTGGCCGTGTTGGTCGTATTGCTGGTCGCCATTGTTTACACCAGCGTCGGGCGGCTTTCTCCGGACTTCGTGACCAACACGAACTCCACCAGTCCGGCCAAAGCAGGGATGCTCGCAGGTCTGTGGGGATCGTTCTGGCTGATCCTGTTTACCTCGTTGTTTTCCGTGCCGGTCGGAGTCGGCTCGGCCGTATACCTGGAAGAACTCGCGAAGGACAATTTCTTTGTCCGGCTCATTAAGGTCAACCTCGCGAATCTGGCAGGTGTGCCTTCGATCGTCTACGGGATTCTGGGGTATACGGTCTTCCGCACGTCCGCAGCAACGCTCAGCGCCTGGTTCGACGGAAATCATGTGGTTGGCGTGCTGGGCCTTTTCAAGGTACGACTGGCGGATTTGCCGATCTACGAGGACAACATTCTCGTTGGAGCTCTCACGTTGACACTGGTGATTCTTCCCACGGTGATCGCGGCATCTCAGGAGGCTCTGCGATCAGTGCCGAGTTCCATTCGCGTCGCATCGCTGGCTCTGGGGGCAACCCGCTGGCAGACGATTTGGCGACAGGTGATTCCGGCGGCCTTACCGGGGATTTCCACCGGTGTGATTTTATCGACGTCCCGAGCGATCGGTGAGGCCGCCCCTTTGATCATGCTGGGGGCTCTGACATATACGTCGATGTGCCCGGGAAGTATCGATTCTCCGGTGAAGTTGCTCACTCGCCCAGCGCAGGTCCTCCACGCACCGCTGGATCAGTTTACGGCGATGCCAATCGAAATCTATGACTGGTCAAAGCAGCCGGATTCGCGATTTACCGCGGTGGCAGCGTCTGGAATTGTCGTACTGCTGGTCGTGTTACTGGCGATCAATTCCCTGGCGATGATTGTGCGTCACTACGCCAGCAGACGACTGAAATGGTGAACGCCGTCAATCCGCGCGTCGCATGACACAACAGGGGTTTTCGGAACTTATTCAATATGCCAGGAATCACATCCATTTCGGTGCCGCCCCCAGTCGCAGGTGTCGATCGAGACCTCGATATGTCAGACCATTCGGTGGCGATCCAGGTCAGAGGGCTGGATTTTTATTACGGCGAACATCAGGTGCTGTTCAATGTGTCACTGACCGTTCCGGAACGCTCGGTGACAGCGCTGATCGGGCCTTCCGGTTGTGGAAAGAGTACGTTTCTCCGTACGCTCAACCGCATGAACGATCTCATCGAAGGTTCTCGCTGCGTCGGCGAAATTCTGGTGGAAGGCCAGAATATCATGGACCCCGCAGTGGATGTCGTCCTGTTGCGGAAGCATGTGGGCATGGTCTTTCAGAAATCCACACCGTTTCCAAAATCGATCTTCGACAACGTCGCGTACGGGCCTCGCGTGGCTGGCGAAAGAAATCGTTCAGTTCTTGCGGACCTCGTAGAGTCCTGTCTGAGGAAAGCTGCATTGTGGGACGAGGTGAAAGATCGATTGACGACGTCGGCGATGTCCCTGTCAGGAGGTCAGCAGCAGCGGCTGTGTATTGCCCGCACACTGGCAACGAATCCGCACATTATCCTGATGGACGAACCAGCGTCGGCGCTGGACCCCGCCAGCACCGACCGCATCGAGAATCTGATCGGTGAACTTTGTGCGAACTATACAATTGTGATCGTCACGCACAACATGCAGCAGGCATCGCGTGTAAGTCACCAAACGGCGTTCTTCTACAAAGGGATTCTCGTCGAAACCGGGCCAACCATGAAAATCTTTACCGGGCCCTCGGAGAAACAAACGGAAGACTATATTACAGGCCGATTCGGCTGAGGAAACATCGTCGTACTTAACAATTCACAAGAATCAGTTGTGACCTCGGAAACTCTGCCGCGATCTTAACAATTCATTAATCATCCCAATTCACAATGCGAGAGTCAGCGACGGAGTCACTGGCCGTTCGCGAAGTTCACCAGGATCAGTCAATCATGACCATTCACTTTGTGCGGGAAATGGAGCATTTGCATCGGGACATTCTTTCGATGTGTTCAACGGTGGAAGAACTCATTCACGAAGCTGTGGATGGTCTGAAGTATGGCCGCGGCGAACTGGCTAAGGACGTATCCATCCGAGACCGCGAAGTGGACGAATGGGACATTCGAATAGAGGAAGAGTGCCTGAAGATTCTGGCACTTTATCATCCGGTTGCCAATGACCTGCGCCGTGTGGCCGTGGTGATGAAAATTGCAGCCGAACTGGAACGCGTGGCCGACCTTGCGGTCAGCATCGCCGAACGATCAGCTGGAATCGCAGAGCATGGTGAGTTTGTGATGCCGAGCCGTCTGAGCGAGATGACGGAAGCGGCACTCAGCATGTTACATGACAGCATTGATGCGTTTGTCGAAGAGAATTCGGCGGCAGCACGCATGATTTGCCAGAGAGACGAACTCGTCGACAAGCTGAACAGCGAACTGATCGAAGAAGTGGTTAACGTCATGAAACAACGACCGGAACTTGTGGAACCGAGTCTGCATTTGTTCTCCGTGATCCGTCATGTGGAACGAGTCGCAGACCATGCGACGAACATTGCTGAAGATGTCGTGTATCTTGTGGAAGCTTCCATCATCCGGCACCCTAAACTGCATCGCTGAATCTGAGAGGCAGACTCCTTCCTATGCAACCCAACATTCTTGTGATTGAAGATGAACAGTCCATTGCGGACGTGATCGTCTACAACCTGCAGAAGGAAGGATTCACGGTCCACTGGGAACGCGACGGTCGCGATGGATTGCTGAAAGCCCAGACTCTGATTCCAGACCTGTGCGTGCTGGATCTGATGCTGCCGGGAATTGACGGTTTGCAGATCTGCCGACTGCTGAAATCTGACGCACGTACCAAAGCCGTCCCCGTGATGATGCTCACCGCACGCAGCGGAGAGACGGACGAAATCGTCGGCTTCAATATGGGGGCCGACGACTATGTGACAAAGCCGTTTCGAGTTCAGCCGCTCATGCATCGGATCAAAGCCCTGCTCCGCCGATCCGACACAGTTGAGACCGGAAAAAATCTGCTGGAACTGCACGGAATTGAAATCGACCGCACAAATCATGCGGTGAAGTTCCACGGAGCTGAGCTGGAACTCACACCAACTGAGTTTCGCATGTTGTGGACCTTGATGTCTCAACCGGGTCGGCCGTTTTCCCGCAATGAACTGATGGAAACGTCACGCGGGGAAGACGCCAATTCCCTTGAACGCACCATCGACGTCCACGTCCGCGCCCTCCGCAAAAAACTCGGAGACACCACCGACCTCATCGAGACCGTCCGCGGCGTCGGTTACCGGTTTGCCAGAAAATAGGAGTGTAGTCGACTTGTCAGTCTCAAAATGTAGGTTGGACATTCTTGTCCGACCGCGTTGTGACGGGCAAGAATGCCCATCGTACCCCAAAATCAATCATTGACAGGGCACTATACTCCACGTGGCCAGAAAAGAATCCGGCGAGCGGAGCAGCGTAAGCCCTCCGGTACATCGCTTTTTGTACCGGCAAGCTGACGCATGCCGCTCGCCAAATTTCTCAACCATGACCGCGTGGGCCGCGAAACCGCATCAATAGCGGTAGTGTTCCGGCTTGTACGGGCCGCCAACCGGGACATTGATGTAAGCGGATTGTTCTGCGGTCAGTGTTTCGAGCTTGGCACCAAGCTTGGCCAGATGCAGGCGAGCCACTTCTTCGTCCAGCTCTTTTGGCAGCAGATGCACGCCGACTTCGTAATCGTTGAAGTTTTCCCACAATGCCAGCTGAGCCATCACCTGATTCGTGAAGCTGTTGCTCATGACGAATGAGGGATGCCCTGTGGCACAGCCAAGATTCACGAGGCGTCCTTCCGCCAGTACGATGATCGCCTTGCCGTTTGCATAGACATACTTGTCGACCGGGCCGCCTTCGTCAGCCGGAGTCTTAATCCGAACTTTTCGGATGCCCTTATGATTATTCAGATAGGCAATCTGGATTTCCGAGTCGAAGTGACCAATGTTGCAGACAATGGCCTGATGTTTCATCTTGTCCATGTGTTCGCCACGAATGACTCCCACGTTGCCGGTCGTCGTGACAAAGATGTCTCCCTGTGGAGCAGCTTCGTCCATTGTGATGACCTGGAAGCCTTCCATGCAGGCCTGCAACGCACAGATAGGATCAATTTCTGTGACGATCACACGGGCACCCAGACCATCCATGGCGTCCGCACAGCCCTTGCCAACGTCGCCGTACCCGCAGATGACGACGACTTTTCCTGCGACCATGACGTCCGTGGCACGCTTGATGCCGTCAGCCAGAGATTCGCGGCAACCATAGAGATTGTCAAATTTGCTCTTGGTCACCGAATCATTCACGTTGATGGCAGGAACCGCCAGTTTGCCAGCCGCGTGCATCTGATGCAGGCGGTGCACGCCGGTCGTCGTTTCTTCAGACAGACCTCGGATGCCTTTGAGGAGTTCCGGGAACTTGTCGTGAACCATCACGGTCAAGTCACCGCCGTCGTCAAGGATCATGTTGAGCGGCTCGCCGTCCGGAAAGAAGAGAGTCTGCTCAATGCACCAATCAAATTCTTCGGCACTCATCCCCTTCCAGGCATACACAGGAACACCGGTCACTGCGATGGCAGCTGCGGCATGGTCCTGAGTCGAAAAGATGTTACAGCTGGACCACTGCACTTCTGCACCCAGAGCTGTGAGCGTTTCAATGAGTACGGCCGTCTGAATCGTCATGTGCAGACAACCAGCGATCCGGGAACCTTTGAGCGGCTTTGAATCGCTGTATTTTTCACGAAGAGCCATCAGGCCCGGCATCTCGATTTCGGCAATTTCGATTTCTTTGCGCCCCAATTCGGCCAACTCTAAATTTGCAACCTTGTAGGGAAGGGCGGACACTGTGCTCATGAATTCAATCTCGCTTTTGAAAAGGAACAGAACCATTCCGCAGACGTGGAATGAGATTAACAGCCAAAATTGGTGACGGCACGATAAATGAGCACCGGTCGTGAGGCAATACGTTAACACAAAAACTCAACGTTTTCCGCGATTTGGGCGAGTTTTTATGAGTCCAACACCATGCATCGACAGACGAAGCCTCGTTGGCGACACCCAATTCCTGCGATCCTCTGCATGGGAAATCAGCCGAGCGGCAGTTAAGAATCTACCGTAGCTGAATTCGCAAGAATTCAGATCTCCCCTGAATTCTTGCTAATTCAGCTACTGGGCGGGGAGGTTGAATCCGCCGCGCGCTGAATTGCAGTTTGAAGTGCGGGGCTCCAGCCGGTAAAACTCCGCCTGTTGTGCTTCTGCCCGTTTGCGCGACTTTTCGTAGCAGCCGCGATTTGAACGGGCCGGTTTTCACCGTCGATAAGAATGACTCATGATTAAGGTTCAATTGCCTGACGGGACGATCCTCGAACATCAGGATTCCGCATCCGCTCTGGACGTCGCTGCTGGTATCGGCGAGCGTCTGGCGAAGGCAACGGTCGCGGCCAGCATTAACGGCACGGTTGTGGATTCGATGCGGCCGCTGGCCAACCTCACCGACCTGCGTCCTGTGCCGCTGAAGCTGATCACTGAGCGTGACGCAGAGGCCCTGGGCGTGATGAGACACAGTTGCGCTCATGTGATGGCCCGTGCGATCATGCGATTGTTTCCTGGAGTTGGTCTGGCATTTGGCCCGACGACGGGCAACGGATTCTACTACGACTTCGATCTGACGACTCCGATCAGCGAAGAGGACTTCCCCCGCATCGAGGCCGAGATGCAGAAAATCGTCGATGCGGCGGAGCCTTTTGATCGCTTTGAGGCGTCACGCGAGGAAGCACTCCAGCTTTGCAGCGACCTGAAGCAGACACTGAAGACCGAACACATTCGCACGGGCCTCGCCGAACATCCGACCCTCAGCTTTTATCGTCAGGGCGAATTCGTCGATCTGTGCCGCGGGCCGCATATCCCTCATGCCGGCAAGATCAAAGCTTTCAAGATTACCAGCGTCGCAGGGTCCTATTGGAAGGGTGATGCGTCTGGTCGCCAGCTGCAGCGCGTCTACGGAACTGCATGGTTCGACAAAAAAGATCTGAAGGCGTACCTGGAACAGCTTGAAGAAGCTCGCAAACGCGATCATCGTGTGCTCGGCAAGCGGCTGGGCCTGTTCACGATCTCCAGCGAAGTCGGCCAGGGACTGTGTCTGTGGCTGCCGAAGGGTGCGACGATTCGGGCGACGCTGGAAGAATTCATCAAGGCCGAGCTGTTGCGACGAGGTTATCAGCCTGTGTATTCGCCGCACATCGGCCGCGTCGAAATGTACGAGACCAGCGGACACTTTCCGTACTACCGCGATTCGCAGTTCGCACCGATCTTCGGACATTCCGCCGGGCAACTGGTGGACTTCTGGATTCGCGCTCTCGATCCGCACGATGACGCACTTGCTCCGCCGACTCCGGACGCGGAACGCACTCTCCTGGATGCCGCGAAAGTCCTTGGCTTCGACGCGAAGGATTTCCCGATCAGTGGCAACGATGAGCAAAAGCGTGAAGTGCTGCGTCGCTGGGAAAAGCAGCAGGAACGTTTTCTGCTGAAGCCGATGAACTGCCCGCATCACGTGCAGATGTACAAGGCATTGCCCCGCAGCTACCGCGATCTGCCTGTGCGTCTCGCGGAGTTTGGCACTGTTTATCGCCACGAACAGTCGGGCGAACTGAACGGCTTGCTGCGAGTTCGTGGGCTGACTCAGGATGATGCTCACTTGTTCTGTACGCCGGAACAGCTCGAACTTGAGTTCATTGATACGCTGGCACTGGTAAAGTTCGTATTGCAGGCAGTCGGCCTGGAGAGTTATCGAGTTCAGCTGTCGACTCGTGATCCCTTGTCAGATAAGTACGTGGGGAGCATCGAATTGTGGGAAAAGGCTGAGAACATGCTTCGCAAGGTACTGACCGACCAGGACCAGGAATTCATCGAGTGCCCGGGGGAAGCAGCGTTCTATGGTCCGAAGGCCGACTTCATGGTCAAAGACTGCCTTGGACGTGAATGGCAGCTGGGAACTGTGCAATTGGACTACAACCTCCCGGAACGCTTCCAGCTGGAATACACGGGTGCGGATAATAAGACGCATCGCCCCGTGATGATTCACCGCGCTCCGTTCGGTTCGATGGAGCGATTTGTCGGGGTACTGATCGAACATTTCGCCGGTGCGTTTCCGCTGTGGCTGGCTCCGGAACAAATTCGGGTTTTGCCTCTCAGCGAGAAAACCGACGACTACGCCACCGAAGTTGCGGGCAAGCTGCGTCAGGCTGGCTTCCGGGTCGCCACGGACCTGCAGAGTGCTCGTGTGCAGGCCAAAATCCGCGAAGCGCAGATGGATCTCATTCCTTACATGCTGGTCGTGGGTCCAAAAGAGGCCGAACAAAATGCGGTCAACGTGCGTTGTCGCATTGACGGAGAACTGGGCGTCATGTCTTTGGAGGATGCGATCAAAAAACTGGCAGTGGAACGCGACCAGCGTACGATCCGTCAGGTCGCCAAACGCGCAGATGCAGCCGTGCTGTCGCAATCCGATGAAGCGCAAAACGAGTATTGATTTCAAATCTCAAATCTCAAATCTCAAATTCCAAATTTCTGATCATTCACTCAATCAGACGCTGAGACGATATGAAACGAGATGCAGCCTTCGAACTGGCGATACAATGGCGGGACAATCCCGTGCTGCTGGTCGGTGACCTGCGCGCGACGTTCGACTGGCTGTGGAAGAACAGCGAAGAAGCCACGGATGCCGTTGCCAGAGCAACCGGTGCCAGAATCTTGGCCGCCTCATTGGTTCCTGAAGCACTCGAACGCCTGATTCCCTTGCATCAAGCGCTGACGAAGTATGCCATTCTGCTGAAAGCGGCGAAACTGACGCCCGAACTCCTTGACCCCGTCATAGACTCGTTGACACTGCCACACGCGGCACTGGGCACAGAGGATTCAGCAACGGCATCTGCCAATTCGTTCATTCTACTGACCGGCCTGACTGCCGTTACCGAGGCGATCGAGCTCACTCAACGCTGGGTGGATAAACAGGAACGACTGCGGGGCGTCGAAGGTAACCGCAGTGAGATTCTGAAGACGACCATTGAAGTTGGCGACGATGAATTACTCGTCAAAACGGATCAGGATGGCAGTTTGAAATTACGCGGCTCATCCAATATTCCGATGTTCCTGGCATTCTTTCGGTCTGCCAAACATCACCTGACCATTGATGCATTTCTGGACATCGACCGCACCGTGAAGCCCACGAACCTTGATCGTCATCGCGTTCGATTGTCGTCCAAGCTGCACGACGTGATGATTGAGATTGTGTCCGAAAAAGACGGCTATCGCATGCAGAAATTCCGTCAGCATTAGTGCCGGAGATGTACGCGATTTCCGTGATGGTGTGGGATCGCGATTCCTGTAGCTTGGACATTCATGTCCGAGATATTCGCCAGGGACCGTCGCATTGTCGAACGGCCGTCAAGGGACAATATCCTTTGCTTCGACAGTGATTCATGGTCATGCGACGGACATGAATGTCCATCCTACAGACGTTCACCGAAGGCCGCAAGGCACTCGTCGCAACACCGGCCCGGTGGCTGGAATATGGCCCCGGTGCTCGCACGCTCAACCGCTCGCCAAGACAGTTCGATCTGTTCCTCAGTCACAGGAAGATAGAATCCGTTCGCGTCCAGGCCCTCGCCCGTACCCTCTCCGAAAAGCATGGCTTGCGCGTCTGGTTCGATCAATGGGAGTGCGGTCCCGGAAAGCTCGAGCCGCAGTGCGAAGTCGTCAAACGCACGATTGTGACGGGTGGCCGGGGTTGGAGGGCGCCAGCCCGAAACCCCGGAGCTTCCCGGGGGAATTCCTTCGATCGGTCCAGCTCGAAACTCCGGGGCTTCCTTCGCTCCGCTCAGTCCAGCCCCGGCCACCCGATGGATGGGGCCCACACCTGCGCTGAATATTTACACAGCGGCCACGGATTTCTTCCAGGGGTTCTAAACATTTCCAGCCGAGGTCAGTATACTTCTGTATCGACTCCCGCCCTGCGTTTCATGTGATCCTTCACGGACACGACGAAACACCTTCAGTCTCACCGTTCTCGCACCGGTGGGCTGAAACCCACCGCTCGCCAGACACCGATTCAATATGACACTCTTGCTGCACCATTTCATGCTGCTCATGGCTGGCTTCGTGCTGGCTGATGATGCCGTCGACTATCAGACTCAGGTGCGGCATGTTTTCCAGGCACGCTGCTTCGCCTGTCATGGGGCCTTGAAGCAGGAAAGTGGTCTTCGAATTGATACGGCATCGGCGGCCATCAGCGGAGGTGATTCAGGGCCGACGATTGTGCCGGGGGATGCGGCGGCCAGTCTCCTGTTCAAGCGTATCACCGCGCGCGATCTGGCTGAACGCATGCCGCCGGAAGGGGAAGCACTCAAGCCGGGAGAAATTGATGCCATTCGGCGCTGGATCAACGAGGGTGCGAAGGCTCCGGCGGACGAGGCACCTGAATCGGATCCGCGAGATCATTGGGCATTCAGACCTCCAATACGATCAGCAGTTCCGCACGTCACGGATGCCGCATGGAACGCCAATCCCATCGACGCTTTTATCGCAGCCTCGCATCAGCGACATCAGGTCATTCCACAATCGGCGGCCGACAAACGGATCTGGCTGCGGCGAGTTTCATATGATCTCGTTGGGCTGCCTCCGACACTCCACGAACAGTCCGCGTTTCTGAATGACGTATCTCCGGACGCATACAACAGTGTCGTCGCGAGGCTGCTGGCCAGTCCGCAATATGGAGAGCGTTGGGGACGTCACTGGATGGACATCTGGCGTTACAGTGACTGGTGGGGACTGGGGGCCGAAGTTCGCAATTCGCAGAAACACATCTGGCACTGGCGTGACTGGATCATCGAATCACTCAACAGCGACAAAGCCTACGATCAGATGCTGCTCGAGATGCTCGCGGCGGATGAACTGTATCCAAATGACCCGGATCGGCTGCGCGCCTCGGGATTTCTGGCGCGGCAGTATTTCAAGTTCAACCGCACAAGCTGGATGGATGAGAC